>NZ_JBIUVK010000034.1:0-65603 GCF_044742865.1 Pseudomonas sp. NPDC087814
AAGGATGGCCCATGACGGCGGCCCACGGTCCAAAGCCGGAGTGAGGGCACACCGAGCCTAGGCGAGGTGCCGAGTGGTGGGGCAAGAGCGTTTTGGTTACTTTTGCGCTTTTCAAAAGTGACCCGCTGTAAGAGCGGAACCCATAGTCGCCATTACAAAAATAACGGATATGCCCCCGATTCATCGCGCCCACCCCGGCCTGCGCTTCTGCACAAACGCCTGAGTCCCCTCAACCCCTTCCTCACCACAAACCGCCTCGGCAAACCACTCGGCAGCCTGGTCCAACAACGGCCCCAACGCCTGCTCACCACTGGCCAGCAGCAACGCCTTGGTCCGCGCATTAGCCCCCGGAGCACATCGCAAAACCTGCCCCAACACCTCATCCAGCCGCTCCGCCAACGCCTGCGGATCGTGCTCCACAAAATGCACCAACCCCAACCGCAGCGCCTCAACCCCATCAAACCGCGCCGCCGTCAAAGCCAGCCGCCGCGCCTGGGTCAGCCCGATACGCTTCACCACGAACGGGGCAATCTGCGCCGGCAACAACCCAAGGCCGGTCTCCGGCAACCCAAACTGCGCCTGATGATCCGCAATCGCCACATCACTGACACACACCAACCCAAACCCGCCGCCCAACACGGCACCCTCAAGCACCACAATCACCACTTGCGGCAGCGCCTCCACTTCCTGCAACAGCGTACCGAACGCCCGGTTCAACGCCTGCAAGCCACCCGCGGCTCCCGCGCGAGCCATGTCCTTCACATCGCCACCGGCCGAAAAATACCCACCCGCGCCGCTGATAACCAACGCCCGCACGCTCTTGTCCCCAGCCACATCGGCCAGTACCGCACGCAGTTCGTTGACCATTTCCAGGCTCATGGCATTGCGGCTGTCCGGCCGATTGAGGGTCACATGCAGCACCCCGTTATGCGGTTCCAGCAGCAAGGTATTCACGACTTTTTCCCCGGCAGGGTGCCCATCAATTTGCAGATGATCCCCAGCATGATCTCGTCCGCCCCACCACCAATCGACACCAGCCGCACATCGCGATAAGCCCGGGCCACCGGGTTGTCCCACATGAACCCCATGCCGCCCCAATATTGCAGGCAACTGTCGCTGACTTCCCGGCCCAGGCGGCCGGCCTTGAGCTTGGCCATGGAGGCCAGGCGCGTCACGTCCTGGCCCTTGATGTACTGCTCGGTGGCCTGGTACACCAGCGCCCGCAGGCATTCGATTTCGGTGGACAGTTCGGCCAGACGGAAGTGGATCACCTGGTTGTCGATCAGCGCCTTGCCGAAAGTCTTGCGTTCCTTGCAGTACTCGATGGTGCTGTCGATGCAGTACTCCAGGCCCTTGACCATATTGGCCGCGCCGAACAGCCGCTCTTCCTGGAACTGCAGCATCTGCATCATGAATCCCGCACCTTCATGGCCGATGCGGTTGCGCTGGGGGATGCGCACGTCGTCGAAAAACACCTGGGCGGTTTCCGAGCTGTGCATGCCGAGCTTTTCCAGGGGCGGGCTGACGCTGATGCCGGGGGTGTTCATCGGCACCATGATCAGCGATTTGTTGATGTGCGGCTTGTCGTCGGAGGTGTTGGCCAGCAGGCAGATGAAGTCGGCGCTCGGTGAGTTGGTGATCCACATCTTGCTGCCGTTGATCACGTAGTCAGTGCCGTCCTTGCGGGCATGGGTTTTCAGCCCGGCCACGTCGGAGCCGGCGCCGGTTTCCGAAACGCCGATGCAGCCCACCTGTTCGCCGCTGATGGCCGGGCGCAGGAATTCTTCGCGCAATTCATCGGAGCCGAAGCGGGCGAGGGCCGGGGTGCACATGTCGGTCTGCACGCCGATGGACATCGGGATGCCGCCGCAGCGAATGCTGCCGAACTCTTCGGCGGCGACGATCGAGTAGCTGTAGTCGAGGCCCATGCCACCGAATTTTTCCGGCTTGGAAATACCCAGCAAACCGAGGTCGCCGGCCTTGCGGAAGATCTCGTGGATCGGAAAGCGTCCGGCCTTTTCCCACTCATCCACATGCGGGTTGATCTCGCGCTCGACAAAGCCACGGACGGTGCGACGCAGTGCTTCGTGTTCCTGGGTGAAGATCATTTTTATTGTTCTCCCTATGGGGACGCGGGGCGTCCCGGGCTGCATTCCCACGCGGGGCGTGGGAACGATCATCAAAACCGCGCTGCACCAAAGCTGTTGGGCTGTAGTTGCCGCACCTCGGCCTCGTGGCAGATGTCCAGCAGAAACCCGAGCAAGGTTCGTGTATCCCGTGGGTCAATCAGCCCGTCGTCCCATAGGTTTGCGCTGCCGTAGAGGGCGGTGGACTGGCTGTCGAGTTTCTGTGCGGTGACCTGTTCGAGCATGTCGAGCACCTTGGGGTCGGGCACCAGGCCGTCTTTCAGTTGCTTGGCTTCGGTGACGATCCGCAGCACCTTGCCCGCCTGGGCGCCGCCCATCACGGCGGTGCGACTGTTGGGCCAGGCGAAGATGAAACGCGGGTCGAGCCCACGGCCGCACATCGCATAGTTGCCGGCACCATAGGAGCCGCCGACGACGATGGTCAGTTTCGGCACCCGGGCATTGGCCACCGCCTGGATCATCTTCGCGCCGTGCTTGATCACGCCTTGCTGTTCCGACTCGGTGCCCACCATGAAGCCGGTGGTGTTGTGGAAGAACAGCAGCGGTGTCTGGCTCTGGTCGCACAGCTGGATAAATTGCGCGGCCTTGCTCGCACCCTTCGGGGTGATTGGCCCGTTGTTGCCGATAAAGCCACAGGCGCGGCCCTGGATATGCAGGTGGCCGCAGACGGTGTGCGGGTCGAACTCGCCCTTGAATTCGAGGAAGTTGGAAGCGTCCGCCAACCGCGCGAGGATTTCGCGAACGTCGTAGGGCTTTTTCGGATCGTCGGGGATCAGCCCCAACAGCTCGTCAATCGGGTACAGCGGCTCGCTGTAAGCGCGCTTTGGCACAGGCGGCAAGCGGTCATCCCACGGCAACAGGCTGACAATCTCACGCACGATGCGCACGCCGTCAGCGTCGTTTTCCGCCAGGTATTCAGCGGTGCCGGCGGTTTGTGCATGCATCTCGGCGCCGCCCAGTTCTTCATCGGTGGCGACTTCGCCGGTGGCGGCCTTGAGCAGCGGCGGGCCGGCCAGGAACAGCTTGGCCTTGCCACGCACCACCACCACGTAATCCGAAAGGCCCGGCTGATACGCGCCGCCCGCCGTGGCCGAGCCATGCACCACGGTGATCTGCGGCAAGCCCATGGCCGACATCCGCGCCTGGTTGGCGAAGCTGCGGGCGCCTTCGACGAAAATCTCGGCGGCGTAGTTGAGGTTGGCGCCGCCGCTTTCTGCCAGCGTCACTACCGGCAGTTTGTTTTCCATGGCGATCTGTTGCAGGCGCAGGGATTTTTTCAGGCCCGAGGGGGAAATGGTCCCGCCCTTGATCGCGCTGTTGTTGGCCACCACCAGCATGCGCACGCCGCTGACGTAGCCGATGCCGGCGATCAACCCGCCGCCAGCGGCGCTGCCGTCCTTGTCATCGTGCAGTTTGTAGCCGGCCAGGCTCGCCAGTTCGAGGAACGGCGCGCCGGGGTCGAGCAATAAATTCAGGCGTTCCCGTGGCAGCAGTTGCCCGCGCTTGTCGAACTTGGCCTTGGCTTCGGCGGCCTTGCCCAGCAGGTTTTGCTCCAGCTGGCGCAATTGATTGACGCCCGTGAGCATCGCTTCGCGGTTCTGCGCGAATTGCGGGCTGTGGGCGTCGAGTTGCGAGTCGATCACCGGCATGGCTTATTTCTCCTCCTTGAGCACGTCCGGCAAGTAAGCCCGGTGGAAACCATTAAAGGACACGCTCGGCGGTTGCGCCTTGTGCAGCGGCCAGGCGCGGCTGCCCAGGCTGGCGGCGCCGTCGATGCGCAAGGTGCTGCCGCTGACGAACGCGGCGGCGGGGCTGAGCAAGAACACAATCGCCGCGCTGACTTCCGATTCGGTGCCGATGCGCTTGAGCGGAACATGCTCGCGCAAGGTCGGGATCACCGCCTTGAATGCGCCTTCGTAGGTGTCCATGCCGCTGGAGGCAATCCAGCCCGGCGCCACGGCGTTGACCCGCACCCCCGCGTAACCCCATTCAAAGGCGGCGGTCTTGGTGAAGTTGTCCATGCCCGAACGTGCCGCACCGGAGTGGCCCATGCCGGGCATGCCGCCCCACATGTCGGCGAGCATGTTGACGATGGATCCGCCGTGCTTGCTCATGCTCTGGTTGAACACTTCCCGGGCCATCAGGAAACCGCCCACCAGGTTGGTGCGCAACACGGTTTCAAAGCCCTTCTGGTTGATCGACGCGAGCGGCGAGGGGTACTGGCCGCCGGCGTTGTTCACCAGGCCATGGATCGGGCCGTGCTCCTGCAGGACCTGGCCGACCAGCGCCTTGACCGCGTCTTCATCACGAATATCGCAGGCCTGCCAGCTGGCGCGACCGCCGTCCTCACTGATCTCCGCGGCCACCGTTTGCAGTTTTTCCGGCTTGCGTCCCACCAGGATCACATGGGCGCCGAGGGCTGCCAGCTCGTGGGCGGTGCAACGGCCAATGCCACTGCCGCCGCCGGTAACGATGATGGTCTGCCCCTGGAACAGGTCGGCTTTGAAGATCGAGTCGAAGGCCACTGCGCGGGTCCTTTAAGTGAATTGATCGGCAATGTGCTGCGGCACGGCAATCGGGATTTCCAGCAGTTGCTGGGCGAAGGCCTTGCCTTGGGGATCGATGCGCAGGCTGGCAATCCCGCCGCCACCCAGGGCGTTTTCCAGCAGGAAGTTCAGGCTGTGGCTGCCGGGCAAATACCAGCGCTCGACGCGGCCGTGGATCGGGTCGAGCACGTGGCTCATCCAGTCGACGATCACTTCGGGCGTCAGTGCCTCGGCGATCCACGGCAGGTAGTCGGGCTCGCGGGCGATCACCCCGATGTTGCTGTGGTTGCCCTTGTCGCCGGAGCGGGCGACGGCCAGCTTGACCAGCGGCACGTTGGCGTCGGCGCGGCCTTGGGGTTTGGGCGGGTCGATCAATGCGATCGAGGTGTTCAGCGGTTTGGTGACGGGCAATTCGCAGGCATGCCGTTCGCCAAGGAAGTCGACGTGCAATTGGCAGGCGCTTTTATCGATCAGGAATGAAAACAACCGAATCAGCGGGTACACCGTGGGTCGCCCGCCGACGATCCCGGTGAGCCCCGGCGCCATGCCGGTGGCCGCCTGGGCAATCTCCCGGGCGAACAGCACCAGCGCCTGTTTGCTGGGGTGACGCACCGCCAGTTTCACCACCACTTCGCGGCAGTCCTGGCGTTGGGCATGGGGGCCGTAGGTGGCTTCGCTGCCCAGCAGTTCGATGTTGATGTCGGTGTAGGGCGCCCAGCCGCGCTGGCTGAACAGCTCTGAGGTCTTGTTGATGATCGCCTGGCTGACCCGTTCGGCCTTGGCCACCGCGTCGATCCCGGCGATCAGGCAACTGGCGGTGCAGCGAAAACCATCCGGGTAGGTGGCGCTGACCTTGTACTGGTCGGTGGGCGGCAGGCCTTTGGCGCCGTGCAGGTGCACGCGGTTTTTGCCTTGTTGCCGGAGCTTGACCTGGCTGAAGTCGCAGATCACGTCGGGCAACAGGTAGGCGCGCGGGTCGCCGATTTCATACAGCAGTTGCTCGGCGACGCTCAGTTCGCTGATCAGTCCGCCGGTGCCCTCGACCTTGCTGACGGTGAACTGGCCGTCGGCACTGACCTCCACAATCGGGAAACCGATGTGTTCGTAGTCCGGCACCTCCCGCCAATCGGTGAAGTTGCCGCCGGTGCACTGCGCGCCGCATTCGATGATATGCCCGGCCAATGCCGCCTGGGCCAGGCGGTCGTAGTCCTGCCAGGACCAGTCGAACTCATGCACCAGCGCCGCGCTGACCACCGCGCTGTCCACCACACGGCCGGTTATCACGATATCGGCACCCAGCTCCAGCGCCTGCACGATACCGGGCGCGCCGAGGTAGGCGTTGGTGGATACGCACATCGGCGGCAAGGGCGCGCCGCTGAACATGTCGGTGACGCCTTGCAGTTGCTTGAACTGCGGTTGCAGGTCATCCCCCAGCAGTACGGCGATCTTCAACGGGATTCGGGCCTGGTCGCAGGCCGCCTGCAACGCGGCGGCGCAGGCCTGGGGGTTGATCCCGCCGGCGTTGCTGATCACGCGGATGCCCTGGCGCTGGATATCCGCCAGCAGCGGCGTCAGCACCTCGACGAAATCCGTGGCATAGCCGGCCTGGGGATCTTTCATTCGCGCTCCGGCGAGGATCGACAGGGTGACTTCCGCCAGGTAGTCGAACACCAGGTAATCCAGCGTGCCGCCGTGCACCAACTGCGCAGCGGCGGTGCAGGTGTCGCCCCAGAAGGCGCTGGCGCAGCCGATGCGTACCGTCTTGTTCATGGGGCGTCCTTCCTCTGGTTTGCTGGCACCCACACTACCAAGCAAGCGCTTGGTTTGTAAACTCTGGTCATAACTTTGCCCCAAGCGCTTGCTTGGTTGGCTGCCACGGCCTAAATTGCCGCCCAAGACGTAACCAGAAGTTAAGGAGAGCAGCATGGATGAGCAAAAAGCCCTGCGGGTGATGCGCACCATGGTCGACGCCGGCCAATTGACCGACCCCGACAGTGCCCGTGGCAAGCTGCTGCAAACCGCGGCCCACCTGTTTCGCAACAAGGGTTTTGAGCGCACCACCGTGCGTGACCTGGCCGGCGCGGTCGGGATCCAGTCCGGCAGCATCTTTCATCACTTCAAGAGCAAGGACGAAATCCTGCGGGCGGTGATGGAGGAAACCATCCACTACAACACCGCCCTGATGCGCGCTTCCCTGGCCGAGGCGAGCAACGTGCGCGAGCGGGTGCTGGCGCTGATTCGTTGCGAATTGCAGTCGATCATGGGCGGCAGTGGCGAGGCCATGGCGGTGCTGGTGTATGAATGGCGTTCCCTGTCGGCCGAGGGCCAGGCCCAGGTGCTGGCCTTGCGCGATATCTACGAAGAGATCTGGTTGCAGGTGTTGGGGGAGGCGAAAAACGCCGGTTACATCAAGGGCGATGTGTTTATCACGCGGCGTTTCCTGACGGGCGCCTTGTCCTGGACCACCACCTGGTTTCGCGCCCAGGGCAGCATGACCCTGGAGCAACTGGCCGACGAAGCCTTGCTGATGGTGTTGAAAGCTGACTAGCCCTTTCGCGCAAGCTATTAATTGTGTGGCAGAAAGTTGTCTCGATAGACAAAAACGCCTAGCTTAGCGGGATCAAAGTTTTCGACGGTGTGTGCCTTGATGTTTTCGCCTTGGCGATTGGCTGCAGGACTCTCAATATGGGCACTTGGCGCACTGTGGCTGATGCCTGCCTCGGCCGCCCAACTGGTGAGGGTCGGTGCTGCGCATTTCCCGCCATACACCGTGCGCCCGGAGCAGGGCGCCGACACCGGGTTGCTGCCGCAACTGGTGGAAGCCTTGAACGCCCTGCAAACCGACTACCAGTTTGTGCTGGTACCCACCTCGATTCCCCGGCGTTTTCGCGACTTCCAGCAAGGTCGGGTGGACATGGCGATCTTCGAAAACCCCAAGTGGGGCTGGCAGGATATTGCCCACACCGATGTCGACATGGGCCTGGAGGATGCGGAAATCTTCGTGGCCCAGCAGGAGCCCGGTCGCGACCAATCGTATTTCGCCGACCTGACCGGCAAGCGCCTGGCGGTGTTCAGCGGCTATCACTACGCGTTCGCCAACTTCAACCCCGACCCCAAGTACATGGCGGAGCACTTCAACGCCACCTTGACCTATTCCCACGACAGCAACCTGCTGATGGTCGCCCGGGGCCGGGCCGACATCGCCCTGGTGACACGTTCCTACCTCAGTGATTTCCTGGTGCGCAATGCCGATACGGCGGGGCAGTTCCTGGTGTCCGAGCGGATCGACCAGGTGTACCACCACTATGCGTTGCTGCGGCCCAAGGCGCCGATCACGGGGCCGGCGTTCGCCGGGCTGCTCAAGCAGCTGAGGGACAACGGCCAGTTGCTGAAGATCTTCGAGCCTTACCGCATCGATGTAATGCCGGTACCGTGATCGTCTAAATTTTTGCCCTCGGCTCACGTCACTTGTTGAACTGTCGACGATTCGTGAGCCCATCCCATGTCCAATCTGAATGACCTGTCAGTGCTGCCCTTGCCGGCGGGACCCGCCCTGAATGCTGATGAAACTGATAGCCGCCTGAGCCTCACCCTTGAGGGCCAGCCGCTGATTCGCCTGCGCCTTGAGCGGGGTGATGAGGTGCAGGTGCATTTGCAGGAGCCCGCCAGTGTGCCGGCTGCCCGTGCCTTGTGGGCGGCGTGTTATTGGCTGTTTGCCAGGGAGCCCGGGCGTCAGCGACTGGTCTGGTGTCTTGAGCATGCGCCGGAAGATGCCTTGCGCAGTGGGTTGCTGGTGGCGACCGGGGTTGCCGGGCAGTTTCATTGCGAGCGCACGTTGTTCTGGCAGTTGCCGCAACCGTGGCTGGGGCAATCTCTCACGGGGACTTATCCGCAGCAGATGATCATCAGCGGTGGCAAGCGTCATCCTGCCCGTGCGCCGAAGCCGCGGGGCGAGGTGTATCGGCGGTTTGATGCGCGGCTGGGGGCGTGGATTTCACTGCGTACGGTGGAGATTGATGTTGATCTGGCGCGCTTCAATCGTTGGCAGAACAGTGCGCGGGTGGCGAATTTCTGGCAGGAAACCGGCAGCCTGGAACAGCATCGGGAGTATCTGGACAAGCTGGAAGCGGATCCCCATGCGTTGACGTTGATTGGCTGTTTCGATGATGAGCCGTTTGCTTATTTCGAGGCGTATTGGGCGAAGGAGGATCGGATTGCGCCGTTTTATGACGCGGCGGATTACGATCGCGGGATTCATATGCTGGTGGGCGAAGAGCACCACCGTGGTCCGCACAAGGTAGCGAGCTGGTTGTCGGCGCTGGTGCATTACTTGTTTCTCGATGATCCGCGTACGCAGCGTGTGGTGGCTGAGCCTCGGGCGGATAACGGGAAGATGATTGGGCATATGCAGAATCAGTGTTTCCACTGTGAGAAGGAGTTTGATTTTCCTCATAAGCGGGCGGCGTTGATGATTCTGGGGCGGGAGCGGTTTTTTGAGCGGTGTGGGTTGGTTTGACTGAGCAAAAAATCTGAGTGCACGAAGATCAAATGTGGGAGCGGGCTTGCTCGCGAAAGCGCAGTGTCAGTCAATGCATGTGTGACTGATCCACCGCTTTCGCGAGCAAGCCCGCTCCCACAGGGGATGTGTGGCGCGTCAGGCCCGCCGCGCAAACGTGTCGCTATGGGTCCCGGAAACCTTCCGGCAATGCACCAGCGCATCGCGAATCATAAAGTTCACCAACGTCGGTGAAACCCCCAGCTCCTTGGCAATATCCTTCTGCGGCACCCCGTGCAGCCGGTACATCTCAAACGCATAACGCGTGCGCTGAGGCAACTCGGTCAAGGCGTCGGCAATGTTCTCCAGCGTCGAAAAGTTGATGTGCGAGGTCTCAGGTGAAGCGCCGTGAATAACCACATTCAAGCCTTCCTCTTCCGTGCCGGAATATTTCAGCTCCAGCGCCTGCTTGCGGTAGTGATCAATAGCCAGGTTGCGCACGATCTGGAACAGGTAACTGAGCTGCGCCTTGAACGATGACGTGATGGTGGGGGCCGATTGCAACCGGAAGTAGGCGTCTTGCACCACGTCTTCGGCGCGGGATCGGCAGCCGGTAATACGCGCTGCGATCTTGACCAGGATCAGTCGATTGTCGACGAAGGCCTGGAGTAGGGGTGAGTCGCACCTGCCTGTGGATACTTGTTCCGTCATGGAAATCACCTTGTTGCAAGAGAAGGTTGGGGGAGGGCGTCCTTGCTGAGGCCTCCTACACATCGGGCAACAAATTATGCTTAATGATAATGATTGTCAAATGAGAAGACGAACTAATCTTATGCTTTATCGAGAGGTGTGAACGGCGTCTCGCTGACTAATTATTTCCCGGTGCCATCCGTTCTCATGGGTGAAAGGCCAGTTAACAAACCGGCCAAGGATCAGCGCCTGGAGGAGGACAAAATGGGTTTTTATCGTGTGAGCGGGAGTGGTCTGAAATGAACACGCCGGCTCGATTACGCCTGTTTTGCCTGCCTTACTCCGGCGCCAGCGCCATGGTCTACAGCCGCTGGCGACGGGCGCTGCCGGAGTGGTTGCAGGTGCGGCCGCTGGAGTTGCCGGGGCGCGGCATGCGCATGGACGAGCCGTTGCAGCGCGATATCAAAAACCTGGCCGGGCAACTGGCTGATGAGATCCGCGCCGAGCTGGACGGCCCCTACGCCTTGTTCGGCCACAGCCTCGGCGGCCTGCTGGCCTTCGAACTGGCCCATGCCCTGCGCGAACGGGGCGCGCCGCCGCCATTGGCGCTGTTTGCCTCGGGTACCGCCGGCCCGGCCTGTCGCGATGTCAGCGAATACGCCATCGAGAAAAACGACGAACAACTGATCGCCCGCCTGCGAGAACTCAAGGGCACGGGCGAAGACGTGCTGGCCAACGCCGAACTGATGCAGTTGATGCTGCCGATCCTGCGGGCCGACTTCCTGCTGTGCGGCAGTTTCGAATACGGCGAGCGTGAGCCGCTGAGCCTGCCCATCCATGTATTCGGCGGCAAGCAGGACACGGTGCGCGCCGATCAACTGCTGGACTGGCAGCAAGACACCGCCAGCGGTTTCTCCCTCGACATGTTCGACGGTCACCACTTCTTCCTGGTGCAGCACGAGAGTTCCGTACTGCGCTGTGTGCGGCGTTACGCCGACGAACACCTGGCCCGCTGGCGCAACGACGCCGCGCGGCAGATGGCCCGGGCAACCGGCTGAACAAGCCCCCGGCCACACATTCCCCGATTTCCCAGTAAGCCGATTTCAGGCAGGAACCCCATGATGGACGCCTTCGAACTTCCCCGCACCCTGGTTCAGTCCCTTCAACGCCGCGCCGCGCAAACCCCGGATCGACTGGCGTTGCGCTTCCTTGCCGAGACGGCCGAACAGAGCGTTGTCCTCAGTTACCGCGACCTCGACCTGCGCGCCCGCACCATTGCCGCCGCCTTGCAGGCCGACGCCGGGCTGGGCGATCGTGCGGTGCTGCTGTTCCCCAGCGGGCCGGATTACGTCGCGGCGTTCTTTGGTTGCCTGTACGCCGGGGTCATCGCGGTGCCGGCCTATCCGCCGGAGTCCGCCCGCCGCCATCATCAGGAGCGGCTGCTGTCGATCATTGCAGACGCCGAGCCGCGGTTGCTGCTGACCACGTCCAGCCTCGGTGATTCGCTGGCGCAACTCGAAGGCGCGCCGCAGTTGCTGTGCGTTGACAGTCTCCATGTTGAAATCGCGGGCAATTGGATCGCGCCCAACTTGCAGGACGATGACATCGCCTTCCTGCAATACACCTCCGGCTCCACTGCGTTGCCCAAGGGCGTGCAAGTGACCCACGGCAACCTGGTGGCCAACGAATTGCTGATCCGTCGCGGCTTCGGCATCGACCTGAACCCCGACGACGTGATCGTCAGCTGGTTGCCGCTGTACCACGACATGGGCCTGATCGGCGGGCTGCTGCAGCCGATCTTCAGCGGTGTGCCGTGCGTATTGATGTCGCCGGCGTACTTCCTTGGCCGGCCATTGCGCTGGCTCGAAGCGATCAGCGAATACGGCGGCACCATCAGCGGCGGGCCGGACTTCGCCTATCGCTTGTGCAGCGAGCGAGTCAGCGAATCGGCATTGGAACGCCTGGACCTGAGCAAATGGCGCGTGGCGTATTCCGGCTCCGAGCCGATCCGCCTCGACACCCTCGAACGCTTCGCCGAGAAGTTCGCCGCCTGCGGTTTTACCCCGAACAATTTCTTCGCCTCCTACGGCTTGGCGGAGGCCACCTTGTTCGTTGCCGGCGGCACTCGTGGCCAGGGCATCCCGGCCCTGCGCCTGGACGAACAGGCCCTCGCCGCCAACCGCGCCGAGCCCGGGCAGGGCGCGGCGATCATGAGTTGCGGCACCAGCCAGCCCGAGCACGCGGTGCTGATTGCCGACCCCGCCACCCTGGCGACGCTCTCCGACAATGCCGTCGGTGAAATCTGGGCCACCGGCCCGAGCATCGCCCACGGCTACTGGCGCAACCCTGAAGCCACCGCCAAGACTTTCGTCCAGCACGAAGGCCGTACCTGGCTGCGGACCGGCGACCTCGGGTTTATCCGCGAAGGTGAAGTGTTCATCACCGGCCGGCTGAAAGACCTGCTGATCGTGCGGGGCCACAACCTGTATCCCCAAGACATCGAGCAAGCCATCGAGCGTGAAGTGGAAGTGGTGCGCAAGGGGCGGGTCGCCGCGTTCGCGGTGAATGACCAGGGCCTGGAAGGCATCGGTATTGCTGCCGAAATCAGCCGCAGCGTGCAGAAAATCCTGCCGCCGGAGGCACTGATCAAAGCGATTCGCCAGGCGGTGGCCGAAGCCTGCCAGGAAGCGCCGAGCGTGGTGGTGCTGCTCAACCCCGGTGGCTTGCCGAAAACGTCCAGCGGCAAGGTGCAGCGCTCGGCCTGCCGCACACGCCTGGCGGACGGCAGCCTCGACAGTTATGCGCAGTTCCCTGGCGTGCAAGCGCAGGCGGGTGATGCGGTGCTGGCGTCCGAGCTGCAAAGCCGGATTGCCGCGATCTGGTGCGAGCAATTGCAGGTGACGCAGGTCGCCGCCGACGATCACTTCTTCCTGCTGGGGGGCAACTCCATCAGCGCCACCCAGGTCGTCGCCCGGCTGCGGGAAACCCTCGGCCTGGAACTGAACCTGCGCCTGTTGTTCGAAGCGCCCACCCTGGCTGCCTTCGCCACCAGCGTCGGGCAATTGCAGCAGGACGGCGGCGTGGCCCAAGGCGCAATCCATGGGTTGTCGCGCCAGGAAGACCTGCCGCAATCCCTCGCGCAAAACCGTCTGTGGATCACCTGGCAACTCGACCCGCACAGCAGCGCCTACACCATTCCCGGCGCCTTGCGGTTGCGCGGCGAGCTGGATGAAGACGCGGTGCGCGCAACCTTCCAGCAACTGATCCAGCGCCACGAAGCCCTGCGCACGCGCTTCTTCGAGCGCGATGGCCAGGCCTTCCAGCGGGTCGACGCCAAGGCTGATTTCGACCTGCAAGTCATCGACCTCAGCGATTTGCCTGCCGCTGAGCGGGAAGCCCGCGCCAAGCAGATTCGTGAAGACGAAGCCCGCACCCAGTTCGACCTGGAGAAAGGCCCGCTGCTGTGGGTAACGCTGGTACGCCTGGATGACGAAGACCACCAACTGCTGGTGACGATGCACCACATCATCGCGGACGGCTGGTCGCTGAACGTGTTGATCGACGAATTCTCGCGACTGTACGCCGCTGCATCCCAGGGCCAACCCCTGGAGCTGCCAGCGCTGGCCCTGCAATACGCCGACTACGGAAGTTGGCAGCGCCAGTGGCTGGCCGAAGGCGAGGGCCAGCGGCAACTGGCTTACTGGAAACAACAACTGGGCGACGAGCACCCAACCCTGAGCCTGGCCACCGATCACCCGCGTTCGGCGCAGCACCTGCGCAGTGCCTCGCGTCACAGTGTGCGTGTGAGCGCGAGCCTCGGCGAAGCCATTCGCAAGACTGCCCAAAGCCACGAATCCACGCCGTTCATGCTGTTGCTCGCGGCGTTCCAGAGCCTGCTCTATCGCTACAGCGGCCAGCGCGATATCCGCATCGGTGTGCCCAACGCCAACCGTCCGCGCCAGGAAACCCAAGGCCTGATCGGGTTCTTTATCAACACCCTCGTACTGCGCGCCGAACTGGATGGGCGCCTGCCCTTCGCCGAGTTGCTGACGGCAACCCGCACCGCAGCGCTGGGTGCCCAGGCCCATCAGGACCTGCCTTTCGAACAACTGCTGGAAGCCTTCCCCCAAGCTCGGGAACAAGGCCTGTTCCAGGTGATGTTCAACCACCAGCAACGTGACCTCGGCGCCTTGCGCCGCTTGCCGGGCCTGCTTGCCGACGAGCTGGCATGGCACAGCCGCGAAGCCAAGTTCGACCTGCAACTGCACACTGAAGAAGACCGCAACGGGCGCCTGAGCCTGTCCTTCGACTACGCCGATGAGCTGTTCGACGCCGCCACCATCGAGCGCCTGGCCGGGCACTTCATCAACCTGCTGCAAGCCATTTGCGAGCAACCACAACAGGCCATCGGCGACCTGAAGCTGTTGCACGTCGACGAGCAGCGCCAACAACAGCAGTGGAGCGCTGCGCCGTGCACACCGGCGCAGCGCTGGCTGCCGGAACAACTTAACCAATACGTCTCGGAACGCACCGCAGTGGTGTGGCAGGACGGCAGCCTGACCTTCGCGCAATTGCACACCCAGGCCAACCGCCTGGCCCATTACCTGCGGGACAAGGGCGTGGGCCCGGACGTGTGCGTGGCCATCGCCGCCGAGCGTTCGCCGCAACTGCTGATCGGCCTGCTGGCAATCATCAAGGCCGGCGGCGCCTATGTGCCGCTGGACCCGGATTATCCCGCCGAACGCCTGGCCTACATGCTCAAGGACAGCGGCGTGCAACTGCTGCTGACCCAGACTTCACTGCTGGAACAACTGCCCACGGCGCAAGGCGTGTGCGTCATCGCCATGGACAGCCTCAAGCTCGACAGTTGGCCGACCCACGCGCCGGGTTTGCACCTCAATGGCGACAACCTCGCCTATGTGATCTACACCTCCGGCTCCACCGGCCAGCCCAAGGGCGTGGGCAACACCCATGCCGCGCTGGCCGAGCGCTTGCAGTGGATGCAAGCCACCTACCAATTGGATGAAACCGATGTGCTGATGCAAAAGGCGCCCATCAGTTTCGACGTGTCGGTGTGGGAGTGTTTCTGGCCGCTGATCACCGGTTGCCGCCTGGTGCTGGCCGGCCCCGGCGAGCATCGCGATCCCCATCGCATCGCGCAGTTGGTGCAGGAGCACGGCGTGACCACGCTGCACTTTGTGCCGCCGCTGTTGCAGCTGTTTGTCGACGAACCGTTGGCTGCCGAATGCACCAGCCTGCGTCGCCTGTTCTCCGGCGGTGAAGCGCTGCCTGCCGAGTTGCGCAACCGGGTGCTGGCGCAGTTGCCGGCGGTGCAGTTGCACAATCGGTATGGCCCCACCGAAACCGCGATCAACGTGACGCACTGGCATTGCCAGGCCGAGGACGGCGAGCGTTCGCCGATTGGCCGGCCGCTGGGCAATGTGATTTGCCGGGTGCTGGATGATCAGTTCGAGCCGCTGCCGGCGGGTGTGCCGGGTGAGTTGTGCATCGGTGGCATCGGCCTGGCCCGGGGTTACCTCGGGCGTGCGGGGCTGACCGCCGAACGCTTTGTCGCCGACCCGCTGGGTGAGGCGGGCGCACGCCTGTATCGCACCGGTGACCGCGTGCGCTGGAGCACCGACGGTGTGCTGGAATATCTCGGGCGCCTGGATCAGCAGGTCAAACTGCGTGGCTTCCGTGTCGAGCCTGAAGAAATCGAAGCCCGCCTGCTGGCTCTCGACGGCATCGCCCAAGCGGTGGTGCTGGTGCGGGAAACCGCAGCCGGTGCGCAGTTGATCGGTTACTACACCGCCAGCGAACCGTTGGATGAACAGGACGTAAAAACCGCCCTGGCCGCCGAGCTGCCGGAGTACATGGTCCCGGCGCAATTGATGCGCCTGGACGCGATGCCCCTGAGCCCAAGCGGCAAACTGGATCGCCGCGCCTTGCCGGAACCGGTGTGGCAGGTACGTGAGCACGTCGAACCTGAAACAGCGCTGGAACAGCAAATCGCCGCGATCTGGCGTGAAGTCCTGGCGCTGCCACGCATCGGCCTGCGGGACGACTTCTTCGCCCTTGGCGGCCATTCGTTGCTGGCGACGCAAATCATCTCCCGCACCCGCCAGGCCTGTGACGTCGAACTGCCGTTGCGCACGCTGTTCGACGCCAGCGAGCTGGGGGCTTTCGCCGAGCAGGTCCGGCTGATCCAGGCCGCCGGGCAACGTAACCAACAGCTGGCCATCGGCAAGGTCGACCGCAGCCAACCGGTGCCACTGTCCTATTCCCAGCAGCGCATGTGGTTCCTCTGGCAGATGGAGCCCGACAGCCCGGCGTATAACGTCGGCGGCATGGCGCGCTTTCGTGGGGTGCTGGACGTGGGCCGTTTCGAGGCGGCGTTGCAGGCCTTGATCATGCGTCACGAAACCCTGCGCACCACGTTCCCGAGCATTAATGGCGTGGCGCAACAGAAGGTTGCGGCGCAAACCGGCGTGCGCATGGATTGGCAGGATTTCTCGGCGTTCAGTGAGGCCGAGCGGCAACGGCGTGTGCAGCAACTGGCCGATCATGAAGCCCACACGCCGTTCAATCTGGAGACCGGTCCACTGCTGCGCGCCTGCCTGGTCAAGGCCGGCGAGCAGGAACATTACCTGCTGCTGACCCTGCACCATATCGTCACCGAAGGCTGGGCCATGGACATCTTTGCCCGTGAACTCAGCGCGCTGTATGAAGCGTTCATCGACGACCGCGAATCGCCACTGGCGCCATTGCCGGTGCAGTACCTCGACTACAGCGCGTGGCAGCGCCAGTGGCTGGAGTCCGGCGAACGCCAGCGCCAACTGGATTACTGGACCGCGCAACTGGGCACCGAACATCCGCTGCTGGAACTGCCGGGCGACCGGCCGCGTCCGCCGGTGCAAAGTCACCAGGGCGAGCTGTACCGTTTCGATTTGAGCGATGACCTCGCCGCCCGCGTGCGTGCCTTCAACGCCGAACGCGGCCTGACCCTGTTCATGACCATGACCGCCACCCTCGCGGTATTGCTCTACCGTTACAGCGGCCAGACCGACCTGCGCATCGGTGCGCCGGTGGCCAACCGGATTCGCCCGGAAAGCGAAGGGCTGATTGGCGCATTCCTCAACACCCAGGTGCTGCGTTGCCAGCTCAACGGGCAGATGAGTGTCGGCGAACTGTTTGACCAGGTTCGCCACACCGTGATCGAAGGCCAGTCCCATCAGGACCTGCCGTTCGACCATCTGGTGGAGGCCCTGCAACCACCCCGCAGCGCGGCGTACAACCCGCTGTTCCAGGTGATGTGCAACGTGCAGCGCTGGGAGTTCCAGCAGAGCCGGACCCTGGCCGGGATGACCGTCGAATACCTGGCCAACGATGCCCGCGCCACCAAGTTCGACCTCAACCTGGAAGTCACTGACCTCGATCATCGCCTGGGTTGCTGCCTGACCTACAGCACCGACCTGTTCGACGAGCCGCGCATTGCGCGCATGGCGGCGCATTGGCAAAACCTGCTGGAAGCCTTGCTCGCCGATCCGCAACAGCGCCTGAGTGAGTTGCCGTTGCTGGAGGCTGGCGAACAGCGCGCCCTGCGAGACAGCCTCGGCATTGAGGCTGGCGAGCATCGCCTCGACCAGTGCATCCATCACCTGTTCAGCGAGCAGGCCCTGGCCCGTGCCGATGCACCGGCGTTGACCTTTGCCGGGCAGACCCTGAGCTACAGCGAACTCGACAGCCGTGCCAATCGCCTGGCCTGGATGCTCCGCGAGCGCGGCGTGGGCCCGCAGGTGCGGGTCGGCCTGGCGTTGCAGCGTTCGCTGGAGATGGTGGTTGGCCTGCTGGCAATCCTCAAGGCCGGCGGCGCCTATGTGCCGCTGGACCCGGAATACCCGCTGGACCGCCTGCACTACATGATCGAAGACAGTGGCATCGGCCTGTTGCTCAGCGATGCCGCGATGTTCGACGCATTGGGCGAACTGCCTGAGAGTGTCGGCCGCTGGTGCCTGGAAGATGACCTGCCGACCCTGGCGGACTACCCGGCAAGCGAGTTGCCTTTCATCAGCCTGCCGCAACATCAGGCCTACTTGATCTACACCTCCGGTTCCACCGGCAAGCCCAAGGGCGTGGTGGTGTCCCACGGCGAAATCGCCATGCATTGCCAGGCGGTGATCGAACGCTTCGGCATGCGCCCGGATGACTGCGAGCTGCACTTCTATTCCATCAACTTTGACGCTGCCACCGAGCGTCTGCTGGTGCCGTTGCTCAGTGGCGCGCAGGTTGTGTTGCGGGCCCAGGGCCAGTGGGACGCGGAAGAAATCTGCGGGCTGATTCGTCGGCACCGCATCAATATCCTGGGCTTCACCCCAAGCTATGGCAGCCAGTTGGCGCAATGGCTGGCCACGCAAGACCAGACCCTGGCGGTGCGCATGTGCATCACCGGCGGTGAGGCCCTGACCGGCGAACACTTGCAGCGCATTCGTGCGGCATTCAAGCCGGCGCTGTTTTTCAACGCCTATGGCCCGACTGAAACCGTGGTGATGCCGTTGGCCAGCCTGGCCCCGGAAGCCCTGGAAGAGGGCGCCGGCAGCGTGCCGATCGGCAGCATCATCGGCGCGCGTGTGGCCTACATTCTGGATGCGGATCTGGCGCTGGTGCCGCAAGGCGCGACGGGTGAGTTGTACGTCGGCGGTGCCGGCCTGGCCCAGGGGTATCACCAGCGTCCGGGGATGACGGCGGAGCGGTTTGTCGCGGATCCGTTTGCCACGAACGGCGGTCGCCTGTATCGCACCGGCGACCTGGTGCGCCAGCGTGCCGATGGCCTGGTGGAATACCTCGGTCGTATCGACCATCAAGTGAAGATTCGTGGTTTCCGCATCGAGTTGGGAGAAATTGAAACCCGCCTGCTGGAACACGAGGCGGTGCGTGAAGCGGTGGTGTTGGCGCTGGACTCTCCGAGCGGCAAGCAGTTGGTGGCCTATCTGGTCAGCGACCAGGAGCAGGGCGCGCTGCGTGAATCCCTAAAGGCGCATCTGAAAGCGCAGCTGCCGGACTACATGGTGCCCGCGCACCTGATCGTTCTCGACAGCATGCCGCTGACCGCCAACGGCAAACTCGACCGCCGCGCCTTGCCGCAGCCGGACCCCGAGGCGAATCGTCAACAGTACGTGGCGCCGCGCAACGAGCTGGAGCAAACCCTGGCGGCCATCTGGTGCGCGGTACTGAACGTGCAACAGGTAGGCCTTGACGACAACTTCTTCGAGTTGGGCGGCGACTCGATCCTGTCGATCCAGGTGGTCAGCCGGGCCCGGCAGGCGGGGATTCATTTCAGCCCGCGTGATTTGTTCCAGCACCAGACCGTGCAAACCCTGGCCGCCGTGGCGACCCGCAGCGAGCAGGTCAGCGCCGAACAAGGCGTGTTGACCGGCACGTCCGGGCTGACGCCGATCCAGCACTGGTTCTTCGACACCGACATCCCGGAGCGCCAACACTGGAACCAGGCATTGCTGCTGGAGCCGGTTCAGGCCCTGGAACCTCATCGCCTGGAGCAAGCGTTGCTGGCGGTGCTGGAACATCACGACGCCCTGCGCCTGAGCTTCACCCAGCGCGACGCCCAATGGCACGCCGAACACTTGGCGGTGCCGGAAGGCGGCCTGCTGTTGCAAGCCCAGGTAGCGGACATGGAGCAGTGCAGCGCGCTGTTCACCGACACCCAGCGCAGCCTCAACCTTGCCCATGGCCCGTTGTTGCGCGCGTTGCTGGTGGACGGCCCGCAAGGCCAGCGCCGGCTGCTGATCGCGATCCATCACCTGGTGGTGGACGGCGTTTCCTGGCGGGTATTGCTCGAAGATTTGCAAACCGTGTATCGCCAGTTGAGCGACGGCCAGCCGGTCAACCTGCCGGCCAAGACCAGCGCCTTGCGCGACTGGGCGGCGCGGTTGCAGGCGTATGCCGGCAGCGAATCCCTGCGTGAGGAGCTGCACGTGTGGCAGCAACAGTTGGCCGGCCCTGCCGTCGAATTGCCGGTGGATCGCCCACAGGGTTCGCTGCGCAATCGCGACGCCGATACCGTCAGCGTGCGCCTGGATGCCGAGCGCACCCGCCAGTTGTTGCAGCAGGCACCAAGTGCCTACCGCACCCAGGTCAACGATTTGCTGCTGACGGCCCTGGCCCGTGTGCTGTGCCGCTGGAGTGGCCATGAATCCGCATTGATCCAGCTGGAAGGCCACGGCCGCGAACCGCTATTCGACGAGATCGACCTGACCCGCAGCGTCGGCTGGTTCACCAGCGCCTACCCGCTGCGCCTGACCCCGCTGCATATCGAAGAGGCCGCCGGGCAGGGCGCCTCGATCAAGGCGATCAAGGAGCAACTGCGCGGCGTGCCCCACAAAGGGTTGGGTTATGGCGTGCTGCGCTACCTGGCCGACGACCTGTGCCGCCAGACCATGGCCGCGTTGCCGAGCGCTAGTATCACCTTCAATTACCTCGGCCAGTTCGACCAGAGCTTTGGCGCCGACGCACTGTTCCACCCGCTGGACGAGTCCGCCGGGATCGCCCACGACCCGGACGCGCCGTTGCCCAACGCGCTGAGTGTCGACAGCCAGGTGTACGGCGGTGAGCTGGTGCTGCGCTGGACCTTCAGCCGCGAGCGTCACCACAGCCAGACCATCGCTGAACTGGCGGACGCTTACCTGGCGGAACTGCAAAGCCTGATCGAACATTGCCTCAAGGCAGACGCGGGCGGCCTTACGCCGTCGGACTTCCCGCTGGCGCACCTGACCCAGGGGCAACTCGATGCGCTGCCGGTGCCGGCCAATGCCATCGAAGACGTGTACCCGCTGACCCCGATGCAGGAAGGCTTGCTGCTGCACACCCTGCTGGAACCGGGCACCGGCCTCTACTACATGCAGGACCGCTACCGCATCAACAGCGCCCTGGACCCCGAGCGTTTCGCCCAGGCCTGGCAGGCGGTGATCGCCCGTCATGAAGCCTTGCGCGCCTCGTTCTGCTGGAACGTCGGCGAAGACATGTTGCAGGTTATCCACAAGCCCGGCAGCACGCCGATCGAGTACCTCGACTGGAGCCAGGAGCCGGAAAGCGAGCAGGAACCGCGCCTGCAAGCGTTGCTGAAAAACGAGCGTGAAGCCGGTTTCGATCTGCTTAACCAGGCGCCCTTCCACCTGCGGCTGATCCGCGTAGGCGAAGCCCGCTACTGGTTCATGATGAGCAACCACCACATCCTGATCGATGCGTGGTGCCGCTCGCTGCTGATGAACGATTTCTTCGACATCTACATGGCCCTCGGCGAAGGTCGCGAAGCGCAACTGGCGACGCCACCGCGTTACCGCGATTACATCGCCTGGCTGCAACGCCAGAACCTCGCCGAGGCGCGCCAGTGGTGGCAGCAGAACCTGCAAGGGTTCGAACGCACCACACCGATTCCGAGCGACCGGCCGTTCCTGCGCGAGCATGCCGGCCACAGCGGCGGCATGGTGGTAGGCGACTGCTACACCCGCCTGGATGTGCGCGACGGCGCGCAATTGCGCGAGCTGGCCCAGGCTCATCAATTGACGGTGAACACCTTCGCCCAGGCGGCATGGGCCCTGGTGCTGCGGCGCTTGAGTGGCGATCGCGACGTGCTGTTCGGCGTCACCGTGGCAGGGCGCCCGGTAGAAATGCCCGAGATGCAGCGCACTGTCGGGCTGTTTATCAACAGTATCGCCTTGCGGGTCAAGCTGCCGGAGGACGATCAGCAGTGCAGCGTGCGCCAATGGTTGAGCGGCCTGCTCGACAGCAATATGCAACTGCGCGAGTACGAGTACCTGCCGCTGGTGACCATCCAGGAGCACAGCGAACTGCCGAAAGGCCAGCCGCTGTTCGACAGCCTGTTCGTGTTCGAGAACGCCCCGGTGGAAGTCTCGGTACTGGACCGTGCGCAAAGCCTGAATGCCACCTCGGATTCCGGTCGCACCCACACCAACTTCCCGCTGACGGCCGTGTGCTACCCGGGCGATGACCTGGGCTTGCACCTGTCCTACGACCAGCGTTATTTCGATGAAACCACCGTGCAAGGCATGCTCACTGAATTCAAGCGGCTGCTGCTGGCGCTGGTGCAGGGCTTCCATGGCGACATGGCCGACTTGCCGCTGATTGGCGAGCAGGAGCGTGAGTTCCTGGTGGACGGCTGCAACCAGAGCGAGCATGAGTATCCGCTGGAGCGCAGTTACATCGAGCTGTTCGAAGCCCAGGTGGCACAGCATCCACAGCGGATTGCCGCCAGTTGCCTGGATCAGCAATGGACCTACTCTGAGCTGAACCGGCGCAGTAACCGCCTGGGTCATGCGCTGATTGCCGCGGGTGTCGGGCTGGACCAACCGGTGGCGTTGCTGGCTGAACGTAATCTGGATTTGCTGGGCATGATCATCGGCAGCTTCAAGGCCGGCGCGGGTTACTTGCCGCTGGATCCGGGGCTGCCGACCCAGCGCTTGAGCCGGATCATCGACCTCAGTCGTACGCCGTTGCTGGTGTGCACCGAGGCTTGTCGGGAACAGGCGGATCTGTTGCTGGAAGAGTTTGCCTGTGGCTCGCGACCGAGGCTGCTGGTGTGGGAGGAGCTGGTGGGTTCAGAGCAGAACCCGGGCATCTACAGCGCGCCGGATAACCTGGCCTACGTGATCTACACCTCGGGCTCCACTGGCCTGCCCAAGGGCGTGATGGTCGAACAGCGCGGCATGCTCAATAACCAGTTGAGCAAGGTGCCGTATCTGCAACTGACTGAGCACGATGTGATCGCCCAGACCGCCTCGCAAAGTTTCGATATCTCGGTGTGGCAGTTCCTTGCGGCGCCGCTGTTCGGGGCGCGGGTGGACATTGTGCCGAATACCATTGCCCATGATCCGCAAGGCTTGCTCGCTCACGTCCAGGCCCAGGGCATTACCGTGCTGGAAAGCGTGCCGTCACTGATCCAGGGCATGCTCGCCCAGGAGCGCATGAGCCTGGATGGCTTGCGCTGGATGCTGCCGACGGGTGAAGCGATGCCGCCGGAACTGGCGCACCAGTGGTTGCTGCGTTATCCGCAGATTGGCCTGGTCAACGCGTATGGCCCGGCGGAATGTTCGGACGACGTGGCGTTCTTCCGCGTCGACCTGGCGTCGACCCGTGGCACTTATCTGCCGATTGGTACGCCGACTGACAACAACCGGTTGTACCTGCTGGACGGCGCGCTGGAATTGGTGCCCCAAGGCGCGGTTGGCGAGTTGTGCGTGGCCGGGACGGGCGTGGGGCGTGGTTATGTCAGCGATCCGCTGCGCACGGCGCAAGCGTTTGTGCCGAATCCATTTGGTGCGGACCGGTTGTATCGAACAGGGGATTTGGCCCGCCGTCGCAGCGACGGTGTGTTGGAGTACGTCGGGCGCATCGACCATCAGGTGAAGATTCGCGGTTACCGGATCGAGCTGGGTGAAATCGAAGCGCGCCTGCATGAGCAGCCTGAAGTGCGGGATGCGGCGGTGGGCGTGCAGGAGGGCGTCAACGGCAAGCATCTGGTGGGCTACCTGGTGGCGGCGGATGCGCAGCTCAACCCGGGTGAGCGCCTCGATCGCATCAAGCAACGCCTGCGGGCCGAGCTACCGGAATACATGGTGCCGTTGCATTGGTTGTGGCTCGACCGGTTGCCGCTGAACGCCAACGGCAAGCTGGACCGCAAGGCCTTGCCGGCACTGGAGATCGGCCAGTTGCACAGCCAGGAATATCTGGCGCCGCGCAATGAGCTGGAGCAGACGCTGGCCGGGATCTGGGCCGAGGTGCTCAAGGTCGAGCGCGTCGGCGTGCAGGACAACTTCTTCGAACTGGGCGGGCATTCGTTGCTGGCCACGCAGATAGCTTCACGGGTGCAGAAGACGCTGCAGCGGGATGTGCCGTTGCGGGCGATGTTCGAGTGCAGCACGGTGGAGGCGTTGGCGGGGTATATCGACGGGCTGGCGGCGAATGAGATCAGCGCCGAGAAGGTGGATCGGTTGAGTGATTTGATGGCGGAGCTGGAGGGTTTTTAACTCGGATCGCAACGCGCCACTCGTCGGGTGGCGCGGTTGTTAAGGTTCGAACTGTGAATTCTGACAGTAGGCAAGGAGGGCATTTCGGCGTGTGATGGGCAACACCATCACTCGTTGAAATGGAGTTCTATCATGCCCAAGTCATCACCGTTGACCCTTGATCTGCCCAAGCCACAGTTGATCGAGGCCGAGGGAGAGCCCCGGGTTGACCCGCTCCAGTTGCTGGAGGGGGCTACTGTCCGGGTGTTTTACGAAGGGATGCTCAGCACCGACAGTATTGCGTTGCGCTGGGAGTCGACACCGGGGGAATACGCGCCGATTGCCTCCCAGGATGGCGTCGAAGCGGGCTCGGTCGAGTTCCACGTACCCCCGTATTACGTAGGGCTGCGCATTGATAACTTCGCGCTGTTTTCCTATGTCGTTACCCGCGATGGCGAGGAACATCCTTCCCCCGTTGCCGACGTGTTCATCAAGTTGCCGTCCAATTTGCCGCAACTGCAGATCTTTCAAGCCTCAGGCGGTGTTCTGGACCTGTCCTTGTTGTGCGGTGAAGACCCGGTTCTGCATGTCGACGCCTGGCCGTTCATCGACCCGGTTCAAGTGGCTCAGGTCTATATCGGGGGGATTTACCCTGATGGGTCCAAGGCCAGTCTCTACCCTTATGAAGATGCACCGGTAACAGAGGAGGACGTGCGCCACGGCTGGACCCGAAAGTTGTCCCGTGCCGAGCTGGCCACGCTCGAGCATGACAGTGAGCTTTATATTGCGTTCTACGTTGAGTTTTTGCCGCGTGCGGGTTCCAGGCCGGTGTATCGGCTGATTTCTGGTTTGGTGTTGACGTTGCTCATCGAGCCTCATTTGGATCTCGTAGCGCCCACGGTGGTGGAAGCCACGCAAATCACACCTGAAAATCTCGTATTGAATCCGGTCAATACCCGGGACGGTGCGACCATCCGGGTCAGCTATGAGCATATGTGCCCTTGCGACTGGGTTTGCGCCTTCTGGGAAGGGACTGCCGGGGCAGGCACTCCGGTACTCGAGTGCAAGCAGGCCGACAATCGGGACGTTGTTGATTTTAATGTGCCGGCGTCAGCCATCAGCGCCAATTTCAATAAGCAGGTGTCGGTCCGCTACACCGTCCGACGGGAAGGGCAAACCTGGTCGGCGCTGCCGCGACCGGTAAAAATCCTGAATATCTCCGGCCTGCCCAAGCCGCAGGTGGAACAGGCCACGGGCAGTACGCTGGACCTCAATACGTTCCAGGGGGACGCGCAACTGACGGTGGCGGCCTATGCCTACGGCGCCTTGGGGCAGCCCTGCTGGATGTGGGTAACCGGTGAGCGGGAAGATGGCGCGCCTTATCGCTTCGATGTGCTGGACGGCGAGCCGCTCTCCGAGCAATGGCTGCAGGAGGGCGTCAGTACGCTGCTGTCCCGCCGCGATCTGCAAAAGCTGGCCGATTGCAGCCGCTTTGACGTGCATTTTGCGGTGAACTTCGATGGCCGGTCCGACAGGGCCAGCGCCGAGCCGTTTCCTGTGCTGCACCTGGATATTCATCAGGAAGACCTGGTCCTGAAACCCTTGACCATTCGGGAGGCCGTGGGCTCGCAGTTGACGGTATGGAATGGCCGTGATGGCGTGACGGCACGAGTGGAATATGACCACATCAGTGCTCATGACGAGATCAGCGTGTGTTGGACACAATCGGACGGTAGTTGCCTGCCGTTGCCACCCAAGCCGGGTAACACTGATCCGAAGTACGTTGACTTCACCATTCCCCGCGAGGCTGTAATCGCTGGAAGCGGCAAAACAGTGCCCGTCAGTTACAGCGTCGCGAGCGCATGCAAGCACGTCACGTCAGCTGACCTGGAGCTACAGATCAGTGTCCCGCAGCGCTTGCCTGCGCCGGAGGTGCCGCAGGCCACTCAATTGCCCGGTGGCCAGGGGACACTGGACTTGCGCACCTTTACCGGGGATGCCGAGATTACGCTGCAAGCCTGGTGGTTCATCCTGGCGGGGCAAAAGGGCTGGCTGGAATGTACGGGAACCTTGCTCGACGGGTCGTCCCATACCCTCAAGCTGCTGGTCAATGAGCCGATCACGCAAGAGCAGGCAAACCATGGGTTGTCGCACGTTCTGCCTCGTGAGGAACTGGAAAAGTTTCGCCACAGGTCCGTATTGAACATCGTGTTCAAGGTTACGGCGGACGGCAGCTCCCATGTGAGCGAAGCAATTGTGTTCCCTGTGCTGATGTTGCTGTTGCGCAAGCAGTACAGAGACCTGACGGATTTCAACGATCAGACCTTGGGTTTATGGACCGTAGGGTCAGGCGCACCCGATGCCAGGGATATCAGCATTGAATATATGGGGACGGGACCTGACGGCAAGCCCGATTACGCAGTCAGGAATTTCACATTTACCAATAACAGTTTCGGCCCGATCCTGCAGCGGCGCTTCTTGGATTTGGAGAGCGGTTTTACTTACCGGTTTTCCGTACGGGTTCGACGGTACAGCGTTGCGTTCGCGACGCCCAAGTTATCGTTGCGCAAAGACTCCATTCAACAAACACCGGTGGAAGAGTTGGTTGATCTGAACTGGCACACACTGAGCTTCACCTTAACGCCAACCATCGCTCCCGTGCTGCTGGAAATCTATAGCCATGAAGGCGCTACGAGCGGCAACGATTGGTACATGGATGATTTCCTGGTCGAGGGGATTTAATCCGCGCTGAAAAGACAATGCCCGCTTCGATGCGGGCATTGTCTTTTCAGGCTAGGGCTGATTATTTCGGACCGAGAATCTTCACCAGCTTATCCGGCGACGGCGCTCCTTGCTGTTGCTGCAACCCACCCTTGTCATCCAGATAGAAAATTGCCGGCGTGGCCGACAACTCCAGCTCGTCCATCAGCTTCATATTCGAATCAAGCTTGGCCTGGATATCCGCCGGGATCTTTTCCAGCGCCTGCAACTTGCTGCCTTTACCGGCCGACTCATGGGCTTCCAAGGCCTGTTGCGGGTCCTTGGCGGCAAACAGCGCGGCCGACTTGCCCGGGCTGTCTTCGCGGATAATCCCCACCATGATGTGCCGCAACTGTACCTTGCCCGACTTCACCCACGGCCGTGCCTGTTCCCAGAACATGTTGCAGTACGGGCAGTTCGGGTCGCTGAACAGGTACACGATGCGCGGCGCGTCCTTGTTGCCGTCCTGGATCCAGTTGCTGTGTTCCATCTTGGCCCAGACTTCCTTGGCCATCGGCGCATACACCAGTTTCTCCAGCGGCGCGGTGCTCAGGTCATTGCCATCGGCGTCGTACAGGTTGCCGGCAATCACGCTTTTGCCATCGGCAGTCAGGTACAGCGCCATGCCACGGTTCTGGTATTGCGCCGCGTAACCTGTGAGGCCGCTGGGCGCATCGAACTTGCCGATGATCTTGGCACCCTTGGCCTCGATGTTCTTGATCGGCGCCGGCCAGTCTTCGGCGTGGACCAGGCTGGCGGCCAGGGTCAGGGGCAGGAGTGTCAGCAGGTGGCGGAGGCGGAGCATGGCGAATTCCTTGTGGTGGCCGGCAAGGCCGGTTTGGCGGGGGTCGGCTCGAAGCGCTCCATGGCGCGGGCCAGGCTGGCCTGTGAGAGTTCGCCCAGGTGGCTGTTGATCAGGCGACCATCAGGTTGGTAGAAGAGGGTGGTGGGCAAGGCCATGGAGCCGACGGCCTGGCCGAGGCGGCCGCTGGCGTCGAACAGCACGTTGTCCAGGTTCAGGCCCTGGGTCGCCAGATAGGTGGCGACGCTTTGCATGCTTTCGGCCTGGTTGACGAACAGGAAGGTCACGTCCGGGCGCTGGCGCTGGGCACTTTCCAGTACCGGCATTTCGCGCCGGCACGGCGGGCACCAGGTGGCCCACAGGTTGATCACCAGCGGGCCGCCCTTGTAGTCGGCCAGTTGCACGGTTTCGCCATTGGCGTTGCGCAGGGCAATGTCCGGCAGGTGCGTGCCTTTTTCGTAGAGGGTCAGGGACAGGCTGGTCAAGGCCCAGAACGCCAGGCCGGTGATCACGCCGGCGCTCAGCGGCTTGCGCAGCAGCGGGCGGCGCCAGCCGTAGATCAGCGCGCCGATGATCAGCACGATCACGCCGGGCCAGGCGAGAAAACCGCCGTCGCGCAGGTCGACGATTTGCAGCGGGTCATTCTGGTAGTACGACCAGTACATCAATACGAAGCTGACGCGTGCGGCGAGCATACCCAGCAGAAACAGGGTGAACAGCACCGACTCGGGGTTCTCGCCGCCGCGCTTGGCCACCCGCCAGCCCACCAGGGTGGCGAGGATCAACGCCGTGATCAGCAGCAAGTGATTCAGGGCGATGGCGAAGGTGCCGATGGTCAGTGTCAGCATCAGAGGGCTTCCCGGGCTTGGGTCCAGCGTTGCAGGAAGGCGGCGGCGTCGACTTCGCCGGTGATGCGCTGGGCGCGGCGCTCTTCACCGTCGGGGCCGATCCAGACGAAGCTCGGAGGGCCGGGGACCTTGTAGCGGCCCAGCAGCTCGCGGCTGGCGGCGTTGTCGGCGGTGACGTCGAGGCGCAGCAGGCGCACATCCTTGAGGGCGTCCAGTACCTCGGGTTTGCCGAACACCTGTTTTTCCATGATCTTGCACGACACGCACCAGTCGGCGTAGTAGTCCACCAGCACCCATTGGCCCTGGGCCTTGGCGCTGTCGAGCTGGCTTTGCAGCACGGCCGGGTCGTTGATGGTCATGAAGGCTTCGTGGGCGCTGGGGGCACCGGCTACCCGCGAGCCGCTGTAGACCTTCAGCGGTTGCCACAGGTCGTCGCTGCCGCCGGCCGCGCCGATCACCAATACGCTGCCCCAGAGGCCCAGCACCAGCGAACCGGCACCGAACAGCATGGCGGTACGCCCGAAATCGCGGGCCAGGCGCCAGCCGCAGTAGGCCATGACCAGCGCCAGCACACCCCACAAGCCGAGCCACAGGGTTTCACCGACCACCGGGCGAATCATCAGCACGGCGGTGGCGAGGAACAGGAAGCCGAAGATGCCCTTGAGGATATTCATCCAGGTGCCAGGCTTGGGCAGGAAGCGGTTGCCCACGGTCACCAGCAGCAACAGTGGCACACCGATGCCGATGCCCATGGCAAACAGGATCAGGCCGCCGTGCAAGGCGTTGCCGCTTTGGGCGATGTACAGCAGCGCGCCGGCCAGGGGCGCAGTCATGCACGGGCCCACCAGCAAGCCGGACAGGGCGCCGAGCACGCCGGCGCCTACCAGGCTGCCGCCGCTTTGGTTGCGGCTGACGTTGTCCAGGCGATCGCGCAGGAAGGCCGGCAGTTGCAGTTCAAAGAAGCCGAACATCGGCAGGGCGAGAATCACAAACAACGCAGCGAAGCTGCCGAGGATCCACGGGGTTTGCAGCAGGGCGGCGAGGTTGCCGCCGAGCAGCGCAGCCAATACACCGAGCGCGGCATACACCAGCGCCATGCACACCACGTAGCTGGCGGCCAGGGCAAAGCCGCGCCGTGGGCTGGCGCCGCTGCCGACCACAAGGCCGGCGAGGATCGGCAACATCGGCAGGGAACACGGGGCGAAGGCCAGCAGCAGGCCCAGGCCGAAGAACACCAGCAGGCTCCAGCCCAGGCTGCGTTGTTGCAGGCCGCTGGCCAGGCTTTGGTCCTGGGCCTGGCCGGTGGCGGCGACGGCAGGGTTGCCGCCCAGGTCCACGGTGATCGATTGCGGCGGGTAGCACAGGCCTGCATCGGCGCAGCCTTGCCAGCCGAGTTTGACCTGGCCGGTGGCGCCAGCGGGAATCTTCACTTCCAGGCCCTGGCGATAGACTTGCTGCTCGCCGAAGAACTCGTCGCTGTGGGCTTCGCCCTGGGGCAACGTCGGCTTTTCGGCCAGGCCATCGAATTTCATGCGCTGCTGGTACAGGTAGTAACCGTCGGCAATCTGCCAATACAACTGGGTTTCGCCGGAGGCCAGACGCTCGGAGGTAAAGGTGAAGGCTTTGCCTACCGGGAGGAAGTCGGGTTTGGTCTCGAATGGATTGTTGCCAGGCGCGGCCTGGGCGAATCCAGCAAACACTACCAGCAGAAAGATAAACAGATGCCGCATGATCAAGCCTTAGTTCGAAGCAAGTGGGACACACAATGTGTGGCGTTGATTAACCGATGATTAACCGGGCTATCCTAGAAAGAAGGGATTATCCGGGATTCTTGGCGTTGGCGGCATAATGCACGCTTAATCCACTGCCTTTTTAATCACCCTCACATTTTGCAAAGGGTTCACCATGCACGTACTGGTCTGTGAAGACGACGAGCTGATCGCCAGCGGTATTGTTGCCGGGCTCAGCGCCCAGGGCCTGACGGTCGAGCGCGTCGGCACGGCTGCGGCTGCCCGGGCGATGCTCAAGGTGGCGGAATTCGACGTGATGGTACTCGACCTCGGCCTGCCGGATGAAGACGGCTTGAAGCTGTTGCAGCAACTGCGCAGCCAGGGTCTGGAGATTCCAGTGCTGATCCTGACCGCACGGGATTCGGTGACCAACCGCGTCGACGGCCTGCAGGCCGGTGCCGACGACTACCTGCTCAAACCCTTCGACCTGCGCGAACTCGCCGCACGCCTGCACACCCTGTTGCGCCGGGTGGCTGGGCGCAGCGTCAACCTGATCGAGCACGGGCGCCTGACCTACAACCCCAGCAGCCGCGAAACGTTGCTGGGCGGTGAGTCGGTGGACCTGTCCCGCCGCGAGCAGGCGCTGTTGCAGGCCCTGTTGCAGAACCGCGGCCGGGTGCTCTCCAGCGAGCAGCTCAAGGACAGCGTCTACGGCCTGAACGACGAACTGGAAAGCAACGCCCTCAACGTGCACATCCACCACCTGCGGCGCAAACTCGGCAACGGCATCGTCGAAACCGTGCGCGGCCTGGGCTATCGCCTGGGCCCGGCTGACGGTGGAGAGGACGCTTCGTGATGAGCCTGCGCCTGCGGCTGACCTTCAAGCTCGGCGCAGCCTTCGTGCTGATCTGGGTCCTGGCCGCCGCGTGGATGCTCAACGACCTGCGCAACCAGATGATGTTTTCCCTCGACCAGCGCCTGGTGGCGTCGGCACGCATGGTGGCGGGCCTGATGGAGCAGATGCCCGGCCTTTCCAGCACGGGGGAGGGCGCGCACTTCAGCGCCGAACAATTGAACGTGCCAGGCGGTATGGCGTGCCAGGTCAGTTCCTTGCGCGGCGTGGTTTTGGCCCGCAGCCACACCACGCCGGACCAGGGCCTGGAGTCGCGCAAGAGCGGCTTTCGCGACCAGATGATTGATGGCGTGGGCTGGCGCAGCTTTACCCTGTCCCGTGGCGATTTGTTTATCACCACCGCCGACCGGCAGGTGGAGCGTGAAGCGTTGAACCTGTCGATCCTGCTGGCCGCCTCGGTGCCGGTGGGCGTGGCATTGTTGGGCTGCCTGTGCCTGTTGTGGCTGGGGATCGGCCAGAGCCTGTTGCCGCTCAACCGCATGCGTGACGCCTTGATGCGCCGCAGTGCCGACTCCCTCGAACCGTTGCAGATCAGCCCGCTGCCCAGCGAACTCAAGCCACTGCTCGACACCCAGAACCAGTTGCTGCAACGCATCGCCAAGACCATCGAACGCGAACGCCGCTTGACCGGTGACGCGGCCCACGAACTGCGCAGCCCGTTGACCGCGATCAAGACCCACCTGCAAGTGGCGCGCATGACCGAAGGCGCCGCCCGTGACCAGTCCCTGGCCCATGCTGAAGAGGGCGCCGACCGCTTGCACCGCACCCTTGAGCAGTTGCTGCTGCTGGCGCGGGTCGAAGGCAGCCTGTCGTTTGATGACGGCCTGCAATCGAGTGCCGAGCAAGTTGCGCAACTGGCGATCCAGGATGCCAACGGCGGCGACAATCAGCGTATTGACCTGATCCTGGCAGACGGTTTGTCCGAAAAACCTTTGGAAATGCCGGTGGGCCTGGCCGTCGCGGCCCTGCGCAACCTGCTGGACAACGCGTTGCGCCACACCCCGGCCGATACCCGGGTGGAGCTGAGTGTGTCCAGCGCTGGCGACAATGTGGTGTTCCGGGTGCGTGACCATGGCGCGCCGATTTCCAGCGAAGACTTGCAACACTTGACCCAGCGCTTCTGGCGCAACGGCAACAGCCCGGGTTGCGGCCTGGGGTTGGCGATCGTCCAGGCCATCGTGCAGCGCTGCTCGTGCTCTCTGAAATTCGACAGCCAGGCCGATGGCATGCGCGTCGACCTGGGCATGCCGTTGCGGCGCTGAAACCTTCTTTTCACAGCACACATAGCTACCGCCATCCTCAAGCGCAACGCTTCAGGATGGCGGTCATTTTTTTGTGTTTGAACCGGCTGAATGACTCGGCCTGTGTTGAAAAGGACAGCCCCTATGTTGGTTATCGATTCCACGTATCCCGCAAACGACTTCAATGAGCGCAATGGCCAGGCCGTGCGCCAGGTGATTGTGCATTACACCGCCGCGCCCTTTGCCTCGTCATTGCGTGCACTGACCCGCGACGGTTTCAGTGCCCACTACCTGTTGGCCGACCCCCATGACGCCAGCTACCGCGCCGCCGGCTATGACGAGTTGCGGGTATTTCGCCTGGTGGACGAAGCGCAACGCGCCTGGCACGCCGGCACCAGCCACTGGGCCGGGCGCGATAACCTCAACAGCCGCTCCATCGGCATTGAAATCGTCAACCAGGCCCGGGATGACGCCGGTGTGTTGACCTTCCCGGCGTATGGCGCAGAGCAGATTGACGTGTTGATCGCCTTGATTCGTGACATTCAGGTGCGTTACCCGGCGATCGGTCCTACCGACATCCTCGGGCATTCCGACATTGCCTATTGGCGCAAGAGCGACCCCGGCCCCCGCTTGCCATGGCGCTGCCTGTTCGAGGCGGGCGTGGGGGCCTGGTATGAAGAGGTGGCCAAGATGGCCTATCAACGTCGGTTCGACATCGGCCTGCCGCCAGAGGTTGAGGTGGAGCGGGCGTTCCAGCGCTACGGTTATGCTCCGGCGAAAAATCGCCTGGGTTTCCAGCAACGTGTCCGTGCGTTCCAGATGCATTTTCGGCCCTCTGACTACAGTGGGCGGCTGGATGCGCAGACCTGCGCGATCCTGTATGCGTTGAATGAAAAATACACCGGGGTGGCCGGGTAAATCCGCTAAAGCTGTTTTTAACGACCACAGGTGTAAATCCTCCCTTCGCTGATGCGTTTCCAGAACAGGAAATCCGTGCGCGGCCCTTGGGCCTGGCGCCAACGGGTGGGCAGTTTGGTCACCATCATCAGCGTATTGAGGGATCGAGAGATGTCAGTCGCTACCAGCCGTATCGAAGAGACCCAGGCGGTCCCTGCGGAAACGCTTTACCAGTTCGATGAAACCCCGCTGCTGGCCCGCCAGCGCCAGCAGGAATCCAATGCCCGCAGCTACCCACGGCGCATTCCCCTGGCGCTCAAGCGCGCCCGAGGGATCTATGTCGAGGACGTCGAAGGCCGCAGCTTTATCGATTGCCTGGCCGGTGCCGGCACCCTGGCGCTGGGGCACAACCACCCGGTGGTGATCGATGCCATTCGCCAGGTGCTGAGCGATGAATTGCCGTTGCACACCCTGGACCTGACCACGCCGGTCAAGGACCAATTCGTGCAGGACCTGTTCGGCCTGCTGCCGCCGGCGCTGGCGCAGGAAGCCAAGATCCAGTTCTGCGGCCCCACCGGCACCGATGCGGTGGAGGCCGCGCTGAAACTGGTGCGCACCGCCACCGGGCGGAGCACGGTGTTGTCATTCCAGGGCGGTTATCACGGCATGAGCCAGGGCGCCCTGAGCCTGATGGGCAGCCTGGGGCCGAAGAAGCCACTGGGCGCGTTGCTCGGCAATGGCGTGCAATTCCTGCCATTCCCGTACGACTACCGTTGCCCGTTCGGGCTGGGCGGCGCGGAAGGGGTGAAGGTCAACCTGCATTATCTGGAAAACCTGCTCAACGATCCCGAGGCCGGTGTATTGCTGCCGGCGGCGGTGATCGTCGAGGTGGTGCAAGGCGAGGGCGGCGTGATCCCGGCTGATCTCGACTGGCTGCGCGGCCTGCGGCGCATTACCGAGCAGGCTGGTGTGGCGTTGATTGTCGACGAAATCCAGAGCGGCTTTGGTCGCACCGGCAAGATGTTTGCCTTCGAACATGCCGGCATTGTCCCGGACGTGGTCGTGCTGTCCAAAGCCATCGGCGGCAGCCTGCCGCTGGCGGTGGTGGTGTATCGCGACTGGCTCGACACCTGGTTGCCGGGCGCCCATGCCGGGACCTTCCGTGGCAATCAGATGGCCATGGCGGCCGGCTCGGCGGTGATGCGTTACCTCAAGGACCACGACATTCCCGCCCACGCGGCCGCCATGGGCGAGCGCCTCGGCGAACACCTGCGCATCCTGCAGCGCGACTTCCCGCAGTTGGGAGACATTCGTGGCCGTGGGCTGATGCTCGGTGTGGAACTGGTGGACCCCGCCGGTGCGCCTGATGCCCAGGGCCACCCGCCGGTGCATCGCCAACTGGCGCCGCTGGTGCAGCGTGAATGCCTCAAGCGCGGGTTGATTCTCGAACTGGGCGGGCGACACGGCAGCGTCGTGCGTTTCCTGCCGCCGCTGGTGATTACTGCCGCAGAAATCGACCGTGTGGCCGAGATTTTTGGTCGCGCCCTGGCGGCGTCGGTCACCAGCCTCTAATTTTTTATCGGGCTGGCACGTTCCTTCTTACATCAGCTGTGCGTGGTGCGCAGCCAGCCTTACCCCGACGGAGAACAGCAATGACCTCAGTATTCGACCGCGAAGACATCCTGTTTCAGGTAGTGGTCAACCATGAAGAACAATATTCCATCTGGCCCGACTACAAGGCCGTGCCGGAAGGCTGGCGCACCGTGGGCAAGAGCGGGATGAAGAAAGAGTGCCTGGCCTACATCGAAGAAGTGTGGACCGACATGCGTCCGCTGAGCCTGCGCCAGAAGATGGATAGCCAGGCACTTGCCGGCTGACCCGGACCTCGGGCATAACACCGACTCAAATGTGGGAGCGGGCTTGCTCGCGAAGGCGTTGTTTCAGTCACCGTATGTGTTGACTGTCACACCGCATTCGCGAGCAAGCCCGCTCCCACATTTACTGTGTTTCGCCGGTGAGAGGCGCGTTACAGCGCCTTGATCACCTGATCCACATTGCCTTCCAGTTCCGCCACCGGGTCGGCGCCATCGGTGCCCAGCACCAGCAACTTCGCCCCGCCCGCCGTGACCGCCGCCTGCACTGCATCGCTTGGCTTGCGGTGATGCAGCACCACGGCCACCTCATTCTCCTTCAAGCCTTCGCTCAGTTGCTGCAACGCCTCGGGTGTCCATTCGGTATCCGCCCTTGCATCGGTGCTGACCAGCTCCAGGTTCAAGCCACTGACGAGATAACCAAAGTGATCGCTCAAGCTGGCCACCGTCAGGTTATCGGCCTTGGCCAGTCGCGCTTCGCTGTCGGCGGTGAGCTTGAGCAGGCGTTGCTTGAGCGCGGCCAGGTTGGCTTCGATCTGCGGCTTGGCCTCGGGCGCCAGGCGGCTCAGGTCGGCGGCCATCACATCGGCCATGCGCCCCATGTTGTTGCTGGCTTGCCACGGCTGGCTGTTCAGGCCGTCGGTGGCGCCCGGCTGCACGGCAATCCCCGGCAAGCTGCCGTCCACCGGGCGCGCGGCGTCGACTTCGACGATGCGGATATTGCTGCGCCGGGCCACCGGGTACAGCGGGTCGTCGGGCCACAGCGAGCGCAGGCCGATGGCTGCATCGGCGTCCAGCGCCAGGGTGTTCAGCGCCTGCGCACCGCGCCCGGTGAAATAGGCGACTTGCCGCGAGCCGGGCAGGTTGGCCGGTGCCGCGCGCTCAAGCTGCACATCAGTGCCTTTGAGCAACACCTGCGCCAAGCCATAGGTGATCGGCAAGGCGGCGAGGACTTTCACCGGTTTTGTCGCCTTGGCCTGGTTCAAGGCAGCATGGCCAACGCCTTGGTTGGCGGTGATCTGTAGTGGCTTGACGCCGTCGGCGGCAAATGCCGGTGTGGCAATGGCCAGGGCCAGAAGCAGTGGTCGAAACATCGGGCGCATTATCCAAGATTCCCTTTCAGGCTGGGGACCGTGCCGCGGGCGATGGCGGCGAGGGCGAAGGCGATACCGGCTACCAGGATGATCGCGGCACCGGACGGAATCGGCAGGTCGAAGATGATCGGCAGCAGGATCCCGCACAGGGTGCTGACGGTGGCGATCACCACCGAGATCCAGAAGAAGCCCTTGAGCGACTGGCTCAACAGGCGTGCGGCGGCCGCCGGAATCACCAGCAACGCACCCACCAGGATCGCGCCGATGACCTTGACCGCCGCCACGGTGATCAGGGTCACCAGGATCACGAACAGGTAGTCCAGGGTCTTCACCGCCACCCCGCGCACCGCTGCCAACTGCGGGTTGAAGCTGGCGAGCATGATGCGGTTGTACAGCGGCAGGGCCAGGGCCATCACCAATGCGCCGACAATCGCCAGCACCAGCAGGTCATTGCCGTTGACGGTCAGCACCGAGCCGAACAGCACGTTTTCGAGAATGTGCACGTTGATCTTGCCCGCCAGAATCAGCAGCAGGCTCGCGCCCAGGGCCAGGGACACCGAGAGGAATACACCGATCAGCGTGTCCGGCGCCAGGCCCGTGCGGTTGCGCAGGTAGTTGAGCAGGATCCCGAACAGCAGGCAGTAGCCGAACAGGCTGCCGTAAGGCCCGGTGTAGGGTTCCCCCAGCAGAATGCCCACGGCCACGCCGGTCAGTGCGGCATGGCCCACGGCTTCGGAAAAGAACGCAAAGCGCTTGACCACCACCAGGGTGCCCAAACCACCCAGCACCGGGCCGATCAGCAGGCCGGCGAGCAGGGCGTTGACTACAAATCCATAGGCCAGCGCTTCCGGCAGATACCCGGAAGACGCCCAGCCCTGGACCATCAGGCGAAAGGCTTCATAGCTCATAAGGCCGGGCTCCGTGGGTGGGTGGAGAACAGGGTCAGCAGGCGGTCCGGGGTCAGCGCCTCTTTCGGCGTGGCGTCGAACAGCACACGGCGGTTCAGGCCGGTGACGCGATCGGCCAGGCGGCCGACGGCTTCCAGGTCGTGTTCGATCCACAGCACGGTGATCCCGGCCTGGCGCCAGTCGTTCAGCAGCCGCTCGAACACCTGGATCCCGGCTTCGTCCAGCGCCGACATCGGCTCGTCCAGCACCAGCAATTGCGGCGCCGGGATCAACCCCTGGGCCAGCAGCACCCGCTGGCGTTCACCGCCAGACAGCGCACCCATGCGTCGCTTGCGCTTGTCCTGCATGCCGACCCGTTCCAGTGCGTCGCCAATCGCGGCGGCGTAATGTTTGGACAGCCCGAGAAACGCCGGACGCCGCTGGCACATCGCGGCCATGAAATCGTCGACGGTCATCGGCAAGCCCCGGTCGAACTCCAGCGCCTGGGGCACGTAGCCGATGGTGCCGGGTGCATCCGGCCAATGCAGGCTCAACTGGCCCTGGTGCGGCGTTTGCCCCAGCAGGGTCTTGATCAGCGAGCTTTTGCCGCCGCCGTTGGGGCCCACCAGCGCATGGATGCTGCCGGGCTGCACCTGGAAACTCACTGCATCGAGGATCACCGTACGGCCCAGGGTCAGCGCGACGTTATCGAAGTCGAGGGTCGGGCCAACGCTGGCCACACTGAGGTGTTCAGCCGCCGTCATGCCCCGGACTCCTGAATCGCCCGCACCACGGTGTTGAGGTTGCCGGTCATTTCCACTTCGTATTTTTCCGCGCTGTAGTCGCCATAGGAAATATGCGACAGCGGGTACAGCTTCACCCCGGATTCACGCTGGATGGTGTCGACGTAGCTGGACGGGAAATCCATCTCCGAGAAGATCACTTTCACGTCCAGTTCCCGCAGTTGGTCGATGGTCTTCTTCAACTGGCTGGGGCTCGGCTCGATGCCGTGGGCCGGTTCCACCACGGCGGTGACTTCCAGGCCGAATTCCCGCAGCAGGTAGTCATATGCCGCGTGCACGGTGGCCACCCGCAGGTCGGGGGTGGGCGCGCTGGTGAGCTTGGCCAGGGCGTCGGCGCGCATCTGGCGCAGGCGCTTGCCGTAGGCGCGGGCGTTCTGGGTGTAGGTCTTGGCGTTGTCCGGGTCGAGCTTGCCCAGTTCCCGGGCAATGTTGTTCACCTGGGCAATCGAGGCGCTGATGGACAGGAAAGTGTGCGGGTTGACCACCTTGCCCGCACCGCGCGCAGCGTTGCCGGTGGCGGCCAGCAGCGGCACGTTGGCGTTGGCCTCGATCACCGGGATGTCCGGGCGCTCGCTGGTGGCGATCATGCGGTCGGCGAAATCGTCATGGCCGACGCCGTTGAGCACGATCACATCGAGGGTGCCGATGCGTTTGATGTCTTCGGCGCGGGGTTCGTAGGCATGGGGATTGAAACCGGCCGGGATCAGCGGGACAACTTCAGCCTTGTCGCCGACGATATTGGCGACGTAGCTGTAATACGGGTGCAGGGTGATGCCGATGCGCAGGCGCTTTGCCGGGTCGGCACTGGCGAACGGGGCCAGCAGCACGGTGATCAGGCCGACCAGCACCAGACGTAATAATGGAGATGAAATAGACATGGTCTTCTCTCGGCTGCAACGTGAATTCAGTGACGATGCTGGCGGGTGACACCGGCATCGAATTGCGCGACTACCTGCTGCCAGCCCGCGCTGATCAGCGCCTGGTCAGTGAGGTCGGTGGGGGCGGTGAGGTGGGCGCTGCGGTTGAGCCAGATATCCGGCTCGGCGCCGCGGATGCGCATCAACAGCGAACCGCTGAGGTCCGGCGTCTGGCTCAGGCCCAGATAGGCCGCGTCCAGCAACTGCCAGCGGTGGTCGCCACGGCTCACCGAACTGGCGTCCTGGGCAAAGGGCGCGAAGCCCTCTTCGGCCAGCTGTTCAGGCGTCGGCAGAGCGCTGTGTTCCTCCTGCAGCAAGTGGATTTCATCCAGGGTCACCCGCAGGTCGGCGTAGATGCCTTGCTCGGCGGCGCTGAGGTCGCGGCGGGCGTCCAGTTGGTGGCTGGGCACGGCGGCGATCTCCTGGTTTTCACCGCGCAAGGCCACCACCGTGCCGGCAACGGCGAGGATGATCAGGCACAACAGCAGGACATACAGGGTTTCGTGCCCGGCGCCGGCCGGGCGCACGACTTGGGTTGTACGGCTCATTGGGGCTGGATATCCGCTTGGTCGATTTCCACCACGTGGCCGGGGCCGGCATCAAACAGCACGTAGAACTCGGCGGAGGGTTTCTTGAAGGTCAGCTTCGAGTCTTCTCCCAGCTTGCCGGGCACCAGGATGGTCTCGTCGTAGCCGATCACGTCCAGGGTCACGCCGGGGGCACCGCTGCCATCGGAGAAACCACCGGTGCACTGGATCTGCTCGCCGGCGATTTCCTTGCATTCGCACATCGGGTTGTGGGCCAGGGCGACGGTACTGAAACCGGCACTGAGGATCAGCGCGCCAACGGTGCGGGCCAGTTGCGGCAAAGTCATGGTTTAACTCCTCGTTTTTTCAGCCAGTCGATGGTGGCCGGCGATGCCTGGCTCAAGGGAATGGAGGCCTGGTGCATGGCGCCGTCCCAGCCTTCCATGGTGATCCACACTTCGGCGTCCAGCGGGGTGCGCTCAGGGATCGGCAACGCGGCGCCCATGCGGTATGGGGTGCCAAAGAAAATCACCCCGGCCGCCCGCAGGCTGCGGGGCTTGCCGATACGCAGGTAGGTCGCCTTGACCTGGTCGATGCACGTGGCACACAGGGCAGCGTTGAAGGATTTCATCGGGCCTGCCGGGTCCGGGCGCGGCGGCTCGTTGCGTAGCTCGGCGAGCTTCAGGCTCCAGGGGCCGACCTGTACTTCGCCGATCTCCCGTTCGCCCAGGCCGCTGTCGCCGCGAAACAGTGCCGCGTCGGCAAAGTACTTGGGCATGAAGCCCAGGGGCACCAGCAACAGCAGGATATTGATGTGGAAGCGCCATTTGAGCCAGAAGGCCCGCAGGGGCGAGGGGGGTTGAACCGTCATGGCCTTGTTCATGGGTTGGCCTCCGTGGTCTCAGCCTGCAAGGCCTGGGTTTTCGCCGGTTGACGGGCTGCCTTGGCTTCGCGTTTCAGCGCATTGAGGGTGGCCAGAGCCGTGCGTTTGGTCCAGATCAGCAAGCCGCTCAAGACCATCATGCTCAGCACCAGGCCGAAGAAGGCCCAGATCAGCTTGATCCAGATCCCGCCAAAGTCCCCGGTGTGCAACGGGCGCATGGATTCGGTGACGAACTCCAGGGCCGAACGGTCGGACAGCAGGTGCGAGGCGGCGATTTCGCCGTTGTACGGGTTGATTTCCGCGGTCTGGAACATCAGCGGGTACCAGCCACGCCCGCCGATGCGCAGGTGGCTGTAGGCGTTGCTGGGCAGGCTCACGAAGCTGGCCTCAAGCCCGGGAATGCGCTGGGTGGCGATGTTGATCGCCTCGTCCAGGGGAATCATGGGCGCCGGTACGCCCGGGGCGGACATCGGCACTTTGTCGCGGGCAATCGCCGGGACGATCGGCTCGCTGGAAATGGTGATCTGGTTATCACCCAGGATCGCCTGGATCAGGAACCAGGTGCCTGTGATGGAAATCACCGCGATAAACCAGATCGACCAGATGCCACTCAACCGGTGGAAGTCGCCCCAGAAAATCCGCGCACCGTGACGAATGCGCAGGGTCGGCCTGAAAAAACCTTTCCAGAAACGCTTGTAGACCACGAGGCCGGTGACCAGCGAGGCCAGCAGCGGCAAGCCCAGCAGCGAGACCAGGTACCAGCCCCAGCTGTAGCCATTGGTGAAAGGCACCAGCCACCAGCCATGCAGGGCACGGGTAAATTGCTGGAAGTTGAACGATGGGCTGATGCCCTGGATCACCCCGGTGTATGGGTTGACGTAGACCTCCAGCGAGCGCCCGTCGGGGTAGCTGAGGTCGGCGCTGAGGGCGAAGTGCGATTCGTCCGGGCGGCTCAGGGATTCGACGATCACCTGGGGTTCGGCGCGCTTGATGGCGCCGATCACCTGGTCGTAGGTGAGCGGTTCGGCATCGTCCGACGGCTTGCTGGCGCGGATGTCCGGGTTGGCCAGCCAGACGATCTCCTGGCTGACCACCGCCAGGGTGCCGGTGACGCAGACGATCAGCACAAAGAACCAGATGGGCAATGCCAGCCAGCTGTGCACGAGAAACCAGAGTTTTGAGCGTGACTTCTTCGACATGTGAATGAGGGTCTTGATCGGAGGGAGGCGGTAAAGGCCCGGAAAACGCCACCCGTAGCTTTTGCTGACGCGAGCGGCTGTATCTAAGTTAAGACGGATGAGAAACACAAAACCCTAAGGCGGATATGAAAGTAAATGTTTCAGATACGCATTCATGCAACACGAAACATGTTCCGAGCCATCACCAAGGCGGGATTGATGGGGCGGGGGCGCTGCCTATGATGGGGTCATACCGTTGAGCGAGCCCCATAATGACTTCTGCCAGAACCCTCTACGACAAACACATCGATTCCCACACGGTGTGCCGCCTGGATGACCAGGGCCATGTGCTGCTGTACATCGACCGCCAGGTGATCAATGAATACACCAGCCCGCAAGCTTTCAGCGGCTTGCGCGAGGCGGGCCGTGGTGTGTGGCGGCCCGGTACGGCGCTGGCGGTGGTCGACCATGTGAACCCCACCACGCCCAAGCGCATCGCGACCATGCCGGATGCGGGCGGTGCGCGCCAGGTGTCGTACCTGGCGGAAAACTGCCGGGATTTCGGGATCGAGCTGTTGGATATCCTCGACAAGCGCCAGGGCATCGAACACGTGATCGCCCCGGAACAGGGTTTTATCCTGCCGGGCATGGTAATCGCCGCCGGCGACAGCCACACCACCACCTACGGTGCCTTGGGCGCGTTCGGCTTTGGCATTGGCACCTCGGAAATCGAGCATTTGCTGGCCTCGCAAACCCTGGTCTACAAGCGTCTGAAAAGCCTGCGTGTGACCGTGGACGGCGAACTGGCCCGTGGGCTGACCTCCAAGGACGTGATCATGGCGCTGATCGGCAAGATCGGCGCTTCGGGAGCCACCGGCTACGCCATTGAGTTTTGTGGGTCGACCATCGATGCCTTGAGCGTCGAGGCGCGCATGACCATTTGCAACATGGCGGTGGAAGCCGGCGCACGTGGAGCGTTCATGGCGCCGGATGAAAAAGTCTTCGCCTACCTCAAGGGCAAGCCACGCGCGCCGAAGGGCGAGTTGTGGGAACGCGCCCTGGTGGGCTGGCGCCAACTGCACTCGGATGCCGACGCGGTGTTCGACCTCGAAGTGCAGCTGGATGCCAGCGCCCTTGAGCCGATGGTCACCTGGGGCACCAGCCCCGACCAGGCCGCGCCCATCGGTGCCCGCGTGCCGGACCCGCAAGACATCAGCGACCTGATCCTGCGCCAGGACATGCGCCGTGCCTTGAACTACATGGGCCTGGAAGCGGGCATGCCGTTGAGCGACATTGTGATCAGCCACGCGTTTATCGGCTCCTGCACCAACGCCCGCATCGAAGACCTGCGCGACGCCGCCAGCGTGGTGCGCGGCAAGCACGTGGCCGACCATGTGCGGGCGATGATCGTGCCGGGCTCCACCGAAGTGCGTGACCAGGCCGAAGCCGAAGGCCTTGCCGCGATCTTTATCGACGCCGGGTTTGAATGGCGCCAGTCGGGCTGCTCGATGTGCCTGGCGATGAACGACGACGTGCTGGAGCCGGGCGACCGCTGCGCCTCCAGCACCAACCGCAATTTCGAAGGCCGCCAGGGTGCGGGTGCCCGCACGCACCTGATGAGCCCGGCCATGGTCGCCGCTGCGGCCATCACTGGCCGGCTGACGGATATTCGCCACTTTGGAGACCGCACATGAGCTTGCAACCCTTCACTCGGATCACCGGCAAGGCGGCGCCGATGCTGGCGGCCAATATCGACACCGACGTGATCATGCCCAAGCAGTTTCTCAAGGGCATCGACCGCAACGGGCTGGACCGCGGGTTGTTCTTTGATTTGCGCTTTTTGCCCTCGGGTGAGCCTGACCCGCAATTTGTGCTGAACCAGCCGGCCTGGCAGGGCGCGAGCTTTATGGTAGTGGGGCCGAACTTCGGCTGTGGGTCCAGCCGGGAGCATGCGGTGTGGGGCTTGAAGCAGATGGGCATTCGCGCGTTGATCGGCAGCAGCTTTGCGGGGATTTTCTATGACAACTGCCAGCGTAACGGGGTGTTGTTGATCACGCTGGAGGAGGCGGTGTTGCAGCGGTTGGGGCAGATGGTGAGTCAGCCTGAGCAGGCGCAGATCAGTGTGGACCTTGAGGCGCAGGAGATTCTTTTGGCGGACGGGCAGGTGATTGCGTTCCAGATCGATACGTTGCGCAAGACTGCGTTGTTGCTGGGGTTGGATGCTATTGGTACGACGTTGCAGCGCAGTGAGCAGATCAAGGCGTTTGAGCGTGAGCATCTGGCGGCCAATCCTTGGCTCGGGTGATGGGGCTGTAGTTGCAGGTTGGCTGCTGCGCACTGCCTGCGTTCGGCCTCGGGCTGGATGGGGCAGTCAGATCAAAATCAAGAGCCCAGCGGCCTCCCGGCCGGCTTGAGTGTTAAAAGCAAAAGCAAAGACCAGAGCGAAAACAGATCTGCTTTTCTGTGGGAGCGGGCTTGCTCGCGAAAAACCTGAGAGCGCCGCGTTCATCCAGAATGCCAGCGTCATCGTTAACGACCTTCGCGAGCAAGCCCGCTCCCACATTTGGACGGTGCCCGCTTTTGATTTGGCTTTTTGCTCTACAACACTCAAGCCGGCCGGTAGGCCGCTGTAAGCAGAACCGTCAGCGGCCGTTACCGCAGCAACGGATATGTACTCAAACCCGGCACGCTAAATCGACAACCCCTTGAAGTGCTCCTGCAAAAACTCCACACACGCCCGCAACTTCCCGGAGTAGGCCAGCCGCGTCGGGTACACCGCCCACACGTTGGCGCTCTGGGTGTAGTCGTGCAGCACCTGCACCAGTTTCCCTTGCTCCAGCAGCGGCTTCACATCCCACATCGAACGCAGCAACACGCCGCGCCCGTCCAGGGCCCATTGCAAGACGATCTCGCCGTTATTCGACGACAACGGCCCGCGCACGCGCACGCTGTCCTGCACGCCATCGCGCTCCAGGTGCCAGATGCCAAACGCGTTGTCGCGCTCCTTGAGCACCAGGCAGTCGTGCTGTTCCAGGTCGCTCAAGTGCTGCGGCACACCACGGCGTTCGAGGTAGGCGGGCGCCGCACACAGCACCCGCCGGTTACTCACCAGCCGGCGACCGATGTGTTGCCCGGGGATGTCGTCGCCCACGCGAATCTCCAGGTCGAAACCCTCGCTGACGATATCCACCACCCGGTCGAACAGGTCCAGGCGAATCTCCAGGTCCGGGTATTGTTCGGCCAATAGCGACAAGGCCGGTGCCACATGGTTACGACCGAAACCGAAGCTGCTGCACAAATGCAGGTGGCCGCGCGGGCTGTCGTGGGCGTCGGAAAGCTCGTCGGACAACTGCTGGAAGTCTTCGAGAATCCGCACGGCCCAGCGCTGCACGCGCTCACCGTCTTCGGTCAGGGCGATACGGCGGCTGGTGCGGTGCAGCAGGCGGGTGGCGAGGGTGGTTTCGAGAATCTGGATACGCTTGCTGACGTAGGCCGGGGACAAACCCAGCTCGTCGGCAGCCGCAGCAAAGCCGGCCTTGCGGATCACGGTCAGGAATACCCGCAGGTCTTCAGGTAGGGGCACGGTATCTTTCTTGTTGTTCATCAGAAACAGGCATGGCGGCATGAACCGCCAGAATAGCACCGGTATGGCGAAGGAGTTTCTGTGGTGAGGGCGCTTGCTGTGGCAAGGGAGCTTCTGTGGTGAGGGAGCTTGCTGTGGCGAGGGAGCTTGCTCCCGCTGGAGTGCGTAGCGCTCCCAAAGATCTTGGGGCCGCTGCGCAGCCCAGCGGGAGCAAGCTCCCTCGCCACAGGGGATTGGTGTTTAAGGGTTACTCGGCGGCGATCTTCGCCTGGGCGGCGGCCCGTGCATGGCGGCCGTGCTTGAGGGCGATGGGCGCCATTTTCTCGCGATCCAGTTCACCTTCCCAGGCCGCCACCACCAGCGCCGCCACGGCATTGCCGATGATGTTGGTCAGTGAGCGGCATTCAGCCATGAACCGGTCCACACCCAGGATCAGCACCATCGCCGCCACCGGCACCGTCGGCACCACCGCGAGGCTGGCGGCCAGCGCGACAAAACCTGCGCCCACCACCGCACCGGCGCCTTTTGAGGTAAGCATCGCCACCGCCAGCAGGGTCAGTTGTTGCTCCAGCGTCAGGTCGATATTGGTCGCCTGGGCCAGGAACAGCACCGCCAGGGTCATATAGATGTTGGTGCCGTCCAGGTTGAAGGTGTAGCCGGTGGGCACCACGATCCCCACCACGCCTTTGGACGCGCCAAGGCTTTCAAGTTTCTGGATCAGTTGCGGCAGCGCAGATTCGGAGGAGCTGGTGCCCAGCACGATCAACAGTTCAGCCTTGATGTAGGTCAGCAGCTTGAAGATGCTGAACCCCACATACCGGGCGATGCTGCCCAGCACCACGGCGACGAAGAAAAACGCGGTGACGTAGAACGTACCCACCAGTTTCAACAGCGGCAGCAGCGAGCCCAGGCCGTATTTGCCGATGGTGAAGGCGATGGCCCCGAAGGCCCCGATCGGCGCGACGCGGCTGATCATCCCGACGATGCGGAAGAACACTTCGCTGGCCTGGTTGATCACGCCGACCAGGGGCCGGCCCTTCTCGCCGATCATCACCAGCCCGAGGCCAAACAGCACCGACACAAACAGTACCGGGAGGATTTCGCCTTTGGAGAAGGCGTCGAAGAAGGTAGTGGGGATCACATGCATCAGGAACCCGGTGACGCCTTCGCCGTGTTCGGCCTGGCCGACAAAACCGGCGATGGCGGAGGTGTCGAGGGTCTTCACGTCGATATTGAAACCCACGCCGGGGTGCAGCAGGTGCGCGGCGAGGATGCCGATTACCAGGGCGATGCTGGAGACGATCTCAAAGTACAGCAGCGCCTTGCCGCCGACGCGGCCCACCTGCTTCACGTCGTGCATGCTGGTGATGCCGGAGACCACGGTGCAGAAGATGATCGGGCCGATGATCATCTTGATCAGCTTGATAAACCCGTCGCCCAACGGCTTGAGGTCGATGCCCACCTGAGGCCAGTGGTTGCCGATCAACACGCCCAGCACAATGGCGATGATCACCTGCACATACAGGGTTCCCAGCAGTTTTCTGATTGTCATTTTTATTATCTCGAGACGTTTTTTGGGCAAGCAGATCCCGTCGCAGGCTGTTTCAAGCCTGCGGGGCGGGATCGGTCAGGTCAGCGGTTCATAAAGGCTCAGCGAAGGAAGGTCAGGACTTCGCCGAGCAGCACTTCAGGGATTTCTTCTGCGATGTAGTGGCCGGCCGGCAGGGCCTTGCCACGTACGTCGGTCGCGACTTTCTGCCATTCCTTGAGGGGTTCGAAGCAGCGCCCGACGGTGCCTTCGGCGCCCCACATCACCAGCAGCGGCAGCTCCAGGTGGTTGCCCTTGTCGATATCGGCGCGGTCGTGCTCAAGGTCGATGCCGGCGGCGGCGCGATAGTCCTCGCAGATCCCGGTGGCGGTGCCGGGCAGTTTCAGGCAACGCAGGTATTCGGCGAAGGCTTCATCGGTGAACGGCTTGAGCCCGGCACTGCGGCTGCCCATGACGCTGCGCAGGTAGAGTTCCGGGTTGCCTTCAATCAGGCTCTCGGGCAACGGCGCCGGGCGGATCAGGAAGAACCAGTGCCAGTAGGCGCGGGCAAAGGCTTCGTCGGTCTGGGCGTACATGGACAGGGTTGGTGCGATGTCCAGCAGCACCATGCGCTGCACGGCCTTGGGGTGGTCCAGGGCCAGGCGATGGGCGACGCGGGCGCCACGGTCGTGGGCCAGCACCGAGAACTCGTCGAAGCCCAGGGCTTTCATCAGCTCGACGCCGTCGCGGGCCATTTCACGTTTTGAATAATTGGTGTGATGGTCAATGGCGGCGGGCTTGCTGCTGTCGCCATAACCGCGCAGGTCGGCGGCGACCACGGTGAAGTGTTCGGCCAGTTGCTCGGCGACCTTGTGCCAGATGACGTGGGTCTGCGGGTGCCCGTGCAGCAGGAGCAGGCCGGGACCCGCGCCGCCTTTGCGGTAGCTGATGTCCACACCGTTGACGTGGCGCTGGTCTTTTTGGAATCCGGCGAACATGGAATGACTCCTTGTGATGATTGCCTGCATCCTGAAATCACACGGCGCCCGGGGCAAGGGGGAAAGCGTGGAGGGGTTGTTCATGAAGTGTGTTGAAGCCCGATCTTTCAGGCAGTGCAGGTCAACGGTGGGAGCTGGCTTGCCTGCGATGCAGGCAACTCGGTGTATCAGTCGCACCGAGGTGATGCCATCGCAGGCGAGCCAGTTCCTACCGTTGGGTTGCGTCGCCCAGGCGACTTCATCCTTGCTTGAACAACGCCTCGGCCCGCTGGCGAACTTGCGCCTCGGTCAAGTCCTCCTTGCGCGTGGCCAGGAACCACACATGCCCGAAGGGGTCTTTCAGCGTCCCGGAACGGTCACCGTAAAACTGATCCTTGGGTTCTGAAATCGCCGTGCCGCCAGCCTTGATGGCCTGGGCGAACTGTTGGTCGACATCTTGCACATAGAGATGCAGGCACACGCTGGGGTGTTCTTTTCCCGGGCTGCCGAACGACATTTCGCCACAGGGCGAGGCCATCATGATCGCCGAATCGCCAATGCGCAGTTCGGCATGGCCGATCTTGCCGTCGGGCATGTCCAGGCGCATGACTTCGGTGGCACCAAAGGCTCGTTTGTAGAACTCGATGGCTTCAGCGGCTTTGTCGATGCCCAGGTACGGCGTGATGCTGTGGTAGCCCTCGGGAATGGGTTTAACGCTCATATCGTTCTCCTTGATGGTGGTTGTGGAGGGACGGCTTTTTCACTATAGGCCACGTGCGCCGTGGCTTGCGGGCAGCCGACGAGGTGTTGCCCAGGCAACAGCAAACCGGCAGTTTGCTGCGCCAAGGGCGGTCTGCCGCGCGTATATCGGGAGCAAACCCTTGTGTTTGAAGGCCAGGCGCCTCAGGCACAGAAGCTGCAATGCCTCTGGCAAACCATTCGCCCGAGAGCGTTGTATGTCTGTACTGCCTGTATCTGCCGATTACCCGATTCACACGCCCCACGCCGAGTTGATCCGCGACGAGGCCCACGCACTGGCCGTTGCCCGCCGAGTCGCTGCCGTGTTGCTGGAACAGGACGCCGAGCGCGATCGCACCCGCCAGGTGCCTGCGGAGGTCGTCGACCTGTATTCCAACAGCGGTCTGTGGGGCATCAGCGTGCCCCGCGAGTTTGGTGGTGCCCAGGTGTCATACGCGGTGTTGGCCCAGGTGATTGCGATTATCTCGGCGGCCGACCCTTCGCTGGGGCAAATCCCGCAGAACCATTACTGCCTGCTGGAAGATATCCGCCTGCAAGGCACGCCCGAGCAGCAGGCGTACTTTTTTGGCCTGGCGCTGGAAGGGCATCGGTTTGCCAATGCGCTGTCGGAAACCGGCGGCAAGAACGTCCAGGACATCCAGGCGACCATTCGCCGGCAAGGCGATGGCTATGTGATCAACGGTCGCAAGGGTTATTGCACCGGTTCGCTGTATGCCCACTGGCTGGCGGTGCTGGCGCTGGATGAACAGCAGAATGCGCAATTGGCGTTCGTGCCGCGCGGCACCGCAGGCCTGGTGGTGGTCGACGACTGGGACAGCATGGGCCAACGCACCACCTCCAGCGGCACGGTGCTGGCCGAAGGCTTGAAGGTGCCGGCGTTCAATCTGTTTCCTACCCATCGCTCCTACGATTCGCCGACCCTGGCCGGGCCTTTCGCTCAATTGACCACCGCCGCCATCGATGCCGGCATCGCCCGTGCCGCGTTGCGTGACACGGTGCAGTTCGTCCGGCAATTCGCCCGTCCATGGATCGATGCCGGGGTGGAAAAAGCCAGTGAAGACCCGTTGACTATCATCCAGGTCGGCGCGCTGGATATTCGCCTGGAAGCGGCGGAAGCCTTGCTGGAGCGGGCCGGAAAGGCCCTGGACGCCGCGCGCCCGGCACCCGATGAAGACAACGTTGCCCACGCCTCCCTGGCTGTCGCGCGAGCCAAGGTACTGACCACTGAAATCGCCATTGAAGCCAGCAACAAGCTCTTCGAACTCGGCGGCACCCGCTCCACCCTGAAGAAGCACAACTTCGACCGTCACTGGCGCAATGCGCGGGTGCATACCCTGCATGACCCGGTGCGCTGGAAGTATCACGTGGTGGGCAACTGGCTGCTCAACGGCGCCAAGCCACCGCGTCACGATTGGTCTTGACCCATGGCCGAGCTGTTTAAAAACATCTATTGGGCCGACATCGGCCAAGCCTGCCTGGAAACCCTGAGCATGCTCAGCGCGGCCCTGGGTTTTACCGTGCTGCTGGGGTTGCCGCTGGGGGTGCTGTTGTTCCTCACCGGCAAGCGCCAGTTGCACGAAACCCTGGTGGTGTATCGGGCGCTGTCGGTGGTGGTCAACGTGCTGCGCTCGCTGCCGTTCATCATCCTGCTGATTGTGCTGATCCCGGTGACCACCCTGCTGGTGGGCACCTCCCTGGGCGTGGCCGGTACGATTCCGCCGTTGGTGGTGGGCTGTACGCCGTTCTTTGCGCGGCTGGTGGAAACCGCCTTGCGCGAAGTCGACCGTGGCGTGGTGGAGGCCACCCAATCCATGGGCGCCAGCACCTGGCAGGTGATCCGCCACACGCTGTTGCCGGAAGCCCGGGGCGGGCTGCTGGCAGCGGTCACTGTCACCGCGATTGTGCTGGTGGACTACACCGCCATGGCCGGGGTGATCGGTGGCGGTGGCCTGGGCGACCTGGCTATCCGCTACGGCTATCAGCGTTTCCAGACCGACGTGATGGTGGTCACCGTGTTGCTGCTGTTGGTGCTGGTGCAGGCCCTGCAGATGACCGGTGACCGTTTGGTGGCGCATTACAGCCGCCGTTGATTCCTATAACTAATGCCTTCGGAGCAACCATGAAAAAATCCCTGGCCATCTTGGCCGCTGTCTTGTCCTTCAATGCCTTTGCCAACGAGACGCTGGTCGTCGGCGCCACGCCCGTGCCTCACGCCGAGATCCTCGAGTTCGTAAAGCCGGTGCTGGCCAAGGAAGGCGTGGACCTGCAAATCAAGGTCTTCACCGATTTCATCCAGCCCAACCAGCAACTGGCGCTGAAGAACATCGACGCCAACTACTACCAGTACCGGCCATTCCTGGATGACTACAACAAGACCCGGAATACCAACCTGGTGCCGGTGGTCGGTGTGCACATCGAGCCTTTCGGCGCGTACTCGACCAAGATCAAAAATATCTCGGAGTTGAAAGACGGCGCGACAGTGTCGATCCCCAACGACCCGGTCAACACTGGCCGCGCCTTGGTGCTGCTGGACGAAGCCGGCCTGATCAAGCTCAAGGACCCGAGCAACACCCTGGCCACGCCGCGGGATATCGTTGAAAACCCCAAGCACCTGAAAATTCGTGAACTGGAAGGTGCGTTGCTGGCCCGCTCGGTGAGCCAGGTGGACCTGGCGTTCGTGTTTGCCAACTACGCCCTGGAAGCGGGGATCGACACCAACAGCGCGTTGATCGTCGAGAAGGGCAAGAGCCTGTATGTGGAGTACCTGGTCGCGCGCCCGGACAACATCAATGACCCTGGCATCCAGAAACTGGCCAAGGCGTTGAACTCCGATGAAGTGCGCCAGTTCATCCTGACCCGCTATAAAGGCCAGATTGCCCCGGGATTCTAAGTCTGACGGCGATCAAAATGTGGGAGCGGGCTTGTGTGGGAGCGGGCTTGCTCGCGAAGGCGGTGGATCAGCCACTGCATCTGGCGACTGACACCCCGCTTTCGCGAGCAAGCCCGCTCCCACATTGATCGAGTTTTACCCCGCCATTATGTGGACGGCTCCAAGAGTTGTGCCCCAGGCCCGCGCTCACCCAGTACGTCGTCGTGATTGCGCAACGGGCACGCCTCCAGCGACAGGCACCCGCAGCCAATACAGCCGTTGAGTTTATCCCGCAGCAACATCAGTTTTTCGATGCGCTGGTCCAGGTCCTCACGCCATAGCGCAGACAGGCGCTCCCAATCGGCAGCGTTGGGCGTGCGGCCATCGGGCAAGGTTTGCAGCGCGTCATGGATCGTCGCCAGGGGAATGCCCAAACGCTGGGCAATCTTGATCACCACCACCCGGCGCAACACATCCCGCGGATAGCGCCGCTGGTTGCCGGCGTTGCGGTGGCTCTTGATCAACCCCTTGGTTTCATAAAAGTGCAGCGCGGTAACCGCCACGCCACTGCGGGCTGCCAATTGGCCGACGGTGAGTTCTTTGGTGACCATGAAAAAGCCCTTGACCTTGACTTAACTAGAGGTTTTACCCTGCGTGGCATCGAATCGCAAGATTGTGCCTACAGTGAGAGGGGAATGTTCATGCAGGTATTAGAGAAGAGTCTGAGTTTTACCCAGATGGTCGAATTCCACATCGAGCCTCAGCAGCAATCGGCTTTGGTGGCGGCCCTGTCATCGCAAAGCGAGCGCCTGGCCCAGGGCCATGGTGGCTTCATCAATGCCAGCGTGCAGGTCAGTGATGATGGACGCCGGGTGCTCAGCTACCTGCAATGGCGCTCCCGCGAGGAGGGGGAAGCGGCCTTCAAGTGTTTTGAGCACGGTGAGGAAGATTTCTGGACGCTGATCCGCGCCCACCAGGCCACGGCGGTGACCTTCGGTTCGTTCCAGGTGCTGCGCAGCATCGAGCGCAGCCATGACAACGCTCTGCACTGCCGCCTAAATTGACAGGTGCAGCATGCGCTCGCCCTGTACGTTTTCGCCGGGGCGTCGCTTGTTCACCGCCAGCTCGCCGATCTTGATCAAGCGGGTACGGGTCACGTTGCGGCTCAGGCCCAGCAGGTTGGCGGTGTGCACCTGGTTGTAATGGCTGAAGCGGTAGGCGGCGCGCAGCAGCGCATCCTCGACCTTTTCATGCAGGGCCCCGGCCTGTTCCTCGAAGAGCTTTTGAAAGGCGCGTTCCAGCAGGGCTTCGGCGCTGTTGTCGGTGCCGTGCTGGCTGTCGTCCTGACGCTCGATGCGCATGTTCGACAGGCGCAGGTCGTCGCGCTCGATCACCCCGTTGCGGCAGATCAGCAGGGTGTGGTGGATCACGTTTTCCAGCTCGCGGATGTTGCCCGGCCAGCTGTAGCTTTTGAGTTTCTGCTCGGCCTCGCGGCTGATGGTGATCGGGCCGTAACCCAGGCGCTGGCTGTAGGCTTCGATGAAATGCCGGGTCAGTGGCAGGATGTCACCGGGCCGATCCCGCAGGGGGCTGAGTTCGAGGCTGACCACGTCTAGGCGGTAGTACAGGTCTTCGCGGAAATGCCCGGCATTGATGGCTTTCTCCAACTGAACGTTGGTGGCCGCCAATACCCGCACGTCGATGGGAATGCTTTTGCGTGAGCCCAGGCGCACCACTTCGCGTTCCTGCAGTACCCGTAGCAGCTTGACCTGGATCGCCATCGGCAAGTCGCCGATTTCATCGAGGAACAGGGTGCCGCCGTCCGCCTCTTCGAACCAGCCGGCCTTGGCACTGAGGGCGCCGGTGAAGGCGCCTTTTTCATGGCCGAACAGCTCGGCTTCCACCAGGGATTCGGAAAACGCGCCGCAGTTCACGGCCACGAAGGGCCGGTTGCGCCGGGCGCTGAGGTTGTGGATATGGCGCGCCACCAGCTCTTTACCGGTGCCGGTTTCGCCGATGATCAACACGCTGGCTTCGCTGGGCGCGACTTGCTGGATGTGCGCCAGCAGCGCCTGGGATTTGGGGTCTTCGAAGACCTGGGCCGTGGCGCGGATCGAGGTCGCAAGAGCGGGCGAGGGCGGTAAGGTTAAAAGCTGCATGGGCACCTCTTCTAGGAGTAGAACGTGGGAATCGGCAGGGACTGGTTCAACGCCCAGTCCCCCAGTTCGTGGAGCTTGTAGTCCACCGGGTCGTGCAAGGTTTGCGTGCGCAGGTTGCGCCAGTGCCGGTCCAGGCGCAGCGAGGCGTGGGTGGAGCGCGCGCCGGTGACTTCGAACAGGCGGCTGCACAGCTCCAGGCCGTTGCGGGTGGCAGCGACCTTGGCCGTGGCGATGGCGATGGCCAGCTCGCCGCGCTCGCTTTCACTGAGGCTCGGGCCCTTGGCCCAGGCCTGGTCCAGCAGTTCGGCGGCGCGTTCTACCAGCAGGCGCACGCCCTCCAGCGCGACCCAGAATTCGCCGTAGTGGTTGAGCACGTACGGGTCCTGGCGAATGTCCTGCACCGTGGATTTATGCCAGGGCCGGGTTTCGGTCAGAGTGTAATTCCGGGCTTCGGCAAACGCGCCTTCGGCGATGCCGAGGAACATGTGGGTGAAGGTCAGTTGAGCGATCAGCGGGCGCAGGCAGGCGAAGGGCGTACTCAGCGGGCCGGGATCGAGGAGCAATTCCGACTCTTCCACGCGTACCCGTTCGAAGCTGGCGCTGCCGCTGTCGGTCTGGCGCTGGCCGATGTTGTTCCAGTCATTGTGCAGGGTGATGCCACTGCGCCCGCTGGGGATGGCCGCGATCAGCAGCTTGCCGCCGGCGCTTTCATCCACCGCCGAGGCGATCAGCATTTCCGAGTCGCTGGCTCCGGAGCAAAAGCTCTTCTTGCCGGAGAATTCGCGCCAGCCGTTGTAGGCTTTGACCACCGTGCGCGTGTCCAGCGGGTTGAGGGCGTTGCCCCAGAACCAGTTCTTGCGCGCGGTTTGTTCGAACCAGGGTTGCCATTGCTCCGGGCGTGAGAACAGGCGAACGGTGGCGAGCATCAGGTGATGAAAACCGAAGACGTGGGCGATGGAGCTGTCGACCTTGGCGAATTCGCGCACGATCTCCAGGGTTTCGCTCCAGCGGGCGCCGAGGCCGCCGTACTGGGTGGGAATGCTCAGGGCCAGCAAGCCGCTTTGGCGCAGGGCGTCACGTTCGGTCTTCGGTGTGCCGCCGCGCTCGTCGCGTTCGACGGCAGTGAGGGCAAATTCGGCGGCCAGCAGTTTGGCGGTCTGCAAGGGTGAGGGCAGGACGCTGTTGGGTTTGGCTGTCACGCGGTATTCCTCATGGTGTGCCGGGGCGTGCCCCGGCAGACGGCAGGTCAGGCCTTGGCTTTTGCCGGCAGGACGTCGTTGGCAATCATTTCGCCGAACGGTCCGGTGAGGTTGGTGACGCCGCGCCCGGCCAGGCTGGCGTAGGGTTCCGGCAGCAGCGGGAACACCAGTTCGGCAAAGCGATACGCCTCTTCCAGGTGCGGGTAGCCGGAGAAGATGAAGCTTTCGATGCCCAGGTCTGCGTATTCCTTGATGCGCTCGGCGACTTGCTGAGGGTTGCCCACCAGGGCCGTGCCCGCGCCGCCACGTACCAGGCCGACGCCGGCCCACAGGTTGGGGGCGATCTCAAGGTTGTCGCGGCGCCCGTCGTGCAGGGCGGCCATGCGCCGCTGGCCTTCGGAGTCAAAGCGCGAGAAGGATTTTTGCGCGGCGGCGATGGTCTCGTCGCTGATGTGCTCGATCAGTTTGGCCGCGGCTTTCCAGGCGTCTTCTTCGGTTTCGCGCACGATCACATGCAGGCGAATCCCGAATTTGACGGTGCGCCCGTGGCGGGCGGCGCGCTCACGCACGTCGGCGAGTTTCTCGGCGACGGCGGCCGGTGGTTCGCCCCAGGTCAGGTACACGTCGACTTGTTCGGCGGCGAGGTCGTGGGCAGCGTCCGAGGAACCGCCGAAGTACAGCGGTGGATATGGCTTCTGCACCGGTGGGTAAAGTGCCTTGGCGTTCTGCACGCGCAGGTGTTTGCCTTCGAAATCCACCGATTCGCCTTGCAGCACGCGGCGCCAGATCTTGAGGAATTCGTCGGTCACTTCGTAGCGTTCGCTGTGATCGAGGAAGCTGCCGTCGCCGCGGTTTTCGTCGGGGTCGCCGCCGGTCACCACGTTGATCAACAGGCGGCCATTGGACAGCCGGTCGAGGGTGGCGGCCATGCGGGCCGAGACGGTTGGCGAGATGATCCCCGGACGAATCGCCACCAGGTAACGCAGGCGTTCGGTCAACGGCACCAGCGCCGAGGCAATCACCCAGGAGTCTTCGCAGGAGCGGCCGGTGGGAATCAGCACGCCGTGGTAGCCGAGGTTGTCGGCGGCCTGGGCGACTTGTTTCAAATAGTTGAGGGTGACCGGGCGAGCACCCTGGGTGGTGCCCAGGTAGTGGCCGTCACCGTGTGTAGGCAGAAACCAGAAAACATCCATGACAAATCCTTAAGCGATTTTCAGCAGAGAGGTGGGATGCGCGGCAAACAACGGCGCGGCGCGTTCTGCAGCAAGGCGAATGCGGGCCTTCAAGGGCTCACTGGTTATGTGGTAATCGGTGAAATCGGCCTCGGTGGCGTACACGCCAATGGGCAAGGTCAGGGCCTGGAAGAAACTGAACAGCGGGCGCAACTGGTGATCGAGTACCAGGGCGTGGCGTTCGCTGCCGCCGGTGGCCGCCAGCAACACCGGGGTGTTGATCAGGGCGTTGAGGTCGACCAGGTCGAACAGGTGCTTGAGCAGGCCGGGGTAGGAGCCGCGATACACCGGCGCGGCAACGATCAGCAAGTCGGCCTGTTCGATGGCCTGCAGTTGCGCTTCGACGTCGGCGGGCAATTCCTGGCGCGACAGTGCGCCGCCCAGCGGCCGGGCAATGTCGCCCAGTTCGATCAGGGTGGCCTGGATCGGCAATTGATCGGCCAGTTCGGCCAGCACCGCCTGGGTCAACACCAGGGTGCGGGACGGACGCCAGGTTCCGCCGGAGAGGGCAACGACATTCAGTGGACGGGTCATCAACAGTTCCTTTTTCAACAGTGGCTCAGGGCAAGAGCAGTAGCAGGGCTTGAGCAAGAGCTGTACCAAGCTGTGCAGCCCTTGACTGGCGTGGCCTCTGTGCCAGGTGTTGGAAAATGGTGGTGTTGTCTGCCTGGTGTTTTGTTGAATGACTGTTGCCTGGGCAACAGTTGCCAGGCGAACAGTGGCGTGAGTGTTGAGGCCATTTATAGAGGGTTGTGTTTATTCCGTAAATGAACGTATTTCCATATTTATAGACCTACATGGAATATAAGGCGCGACTATCAGAAGTGTCGCAAAGGTTGATAGCGACTATCACGGCTGATGATTTTTCACCGTGCAGGGGCGGGAGTAGCCTGTACTCATTGACTTCAGCCCGTTTCGCAGGACCTTCGCCATGAACCGTTTTCTCGCCATTTCCGTATTGCTTGTCACCTCAGTCCTTGCCGGTTGTGCGACACATTCGTCGCCCGAACTGCGTGGCTACTCGGCCGAGGAGAGCAAGGAACTGGCGCTTGAAGCCCTGAGCCGTCGAGGCCTGTCATTTGATGAATACCAACAGAAGAAAGCCGAACTGACCGGCCGGCCACAGAACACCTTCGGTTTCGACCGTCAGGGCGAGATGAATGCCGAGCGCAGCATGACGCTGCACGGTCGCCCCAGTTGAGTCAGTGGCGAGGTCTGAAAAGCCCGAGGTTTCCCACAGGAACCTCGGGCTTTTTGTTTGCCATCCGTTTCCCCGAGCCTGTTAAGCTGAATTTCAGGAGCGTTCCTACGCACTTTTAAATAAAGTGGTCTTTCTTTAACGGCACGGGATCAGGTAAACCATCTTCCTTCCTGATTGCGGCCCCTGAGACGTTGTTCTCGGGAACCTGCTCTGCGAGTCTTTAACGTCATGAATAAACGTCCGCTGTATTTCGACTACGCCGCCACCACGCCGGTGGATGAGCGGGTCATCCAGGTGATGGTTGAGTGTCTGGGCTTCAATGCCAACTTCGGCAACCCTGCGTCCAGTTCCCACGCGTTCGGCCAACAGGCCCGGCAAACGGTTGAGCAGGCACGGGGCCAGGTGGCTGAGTTGGTCGGCGCCGAGCCGGCACAGATTGTCTGGACCTCTGGTGCCACCGAGTCCAACAACCTCGCCATCAAGGGCGTTGCCCAGGCGCGCGGCGTGGCCGGCGGGCACATCATCACCAGCCAGATTGAACACAAGGCCACGCTCGACACCGCTCGCCAGTTGCAGGAAGCCGGGGTTGCCGTGACGTACCTGGTGCCGGACGCCGAGGGTTTGATCAGTGTCGAGGCGGTGAGCGAAGCATTGCGTGAGGACACCTTCCTGGTGTCGCTGATGCTGGTGAACAACGAGCTGGGCACTCTTAACGATATCCGGGCGATTGGCGCACGCGTGCGCGAGCATGGCGCGCTGTTTCACGTGGATGCGGCGCAGGGCGCAGGCAAGGTCGAGATTGACCTGGCCGAATGGCCAGTGGACCTGATGTCATTTTCCGCACACAAACTCTATGGTCCCAAGGGTATCGGCGCGTTGTACGTCGGCCCACGTGCGCAGCAGAAAGTGCTGGCGCAGATTCACGGCGGTGGCCATGAAGGTGGTTTGCGTTCGGGCACCCTGGCAACTCACCAGATTGCCGGCATGGGTACCGCGTTTGCCCTGGCGGCAGCGTCCTTTGCTGAAGAAAAGGCGACCATCGTTGCCTTGCGCGAGCGCCTGCTGGAACAGCTGAATACAATTGCCGGGGTGCGCCTCAATGGCAGCCTTACCCAACGCATTCCCCACACCCTGAGCCTGACGTTCAGCGAAGGCGAGTTCAATTCCGCCGCGTTGAGCGCGGGCATTGCCTTCTCGGCCACTTCGGCCTGCAATTCGGCGAGCAATGCACCGTCCCATGTGCTTCTGGCGCTGGGCCATGATGCCCGCAGCGCAGGTCGCACCATTCGCTTGAGCCTCGGGCGGTTTACCACCGAGCAGGATATCGATCAGGCGGTACAGCTGATCAAGGCGGCACTGGCCAGCGCACCGGCGTTCTGGGCCGTTTGACCCCATAACAATTATTAGTGGTTAGCAGGAGACACGATGAGCACACAGCCTTTGACCCATGGAACGGTTCCCCAGCGCCTGGCGCACACCCGCGAACTGATGAGCCGCGAGGGCATTCATGCCCTGTTGGTGCCGTCGGCGGACCCGCACTTGTCCGAATACCTGCCGGGTTACTGGCAGGGCCGTCAGTGGTTGTCGGGTTTCCATGGGTCGGTGGGCACGCTGATTGTTACTGCGGATTTTGCCGGTGTATGGGCAGACAGCCGCTATTGGGAACAGGCGACCAAGGAGCTCAAGGGCAGTGGCATCGAGTTGGTCAAGCTGCAACCCGGCCAGCCCGGGCCGCTGGAATGGCTCGCGGAGCAAACGCCGGAAGGCGGCGTGGTGGCCGTTGATGGTGCGGTCATGGCCGTGGCCTCGGCGCGCACCCTGGGCAGCAAGCTGGAGGCACGTGGTGCACGCTTGCGCACGGATATCGACTTGTTGAATGAAGTCTGGCAAGACCGTCCAACCTTGCCGAACCAACCGATCTATCAACATCTGCCACCCCAGGCCACCGTCAGTCGTGGCGAGAAGCTCGCAGCCCTGCGTGCCAGCTTGACGGAAAAGGGGGCCGACTGGCATTTCATCGCGACCCTGGATGACATTGCCTGGCTCTTTAACCTGCGGGGTGGCGACGTTTCGTTCAACCCGGTGTTTGTCTCGTTTGCCTTGATCGGCCAGCAGCAGGCGACGCTGTTTGTGGCCCTGAGCAAAGTCGACGCCGAGCTTCGCGCGGTGCTGGAACAGGATGGCGTGACCCTGCGCGATTACAGCGAAGTCGCAGCGGCGTTGAAGGACATTCCTTCGGGCGCGAGTGTGCAGGTCGACCCGGCCCGGGTGACCGCCGGCTTGCTGGAAAACCTGGGCAGTGGCGTCACGCTGATCGAGGGGCTTAACCCGACCACCTTGGCCAAATCGCGCAAGAGCCTGGCGGACGCCGAGCACATTCGCCAGGCCATGGAGCAGGACGGCGCGGCCTTGTGTGAATTCTTCGCCTGGCTCGACAGCGCGTTGGGCCGTGAGCGCATCACCGAACTGACCATTGATGAGCACCTGACGGCAGCGCGTACCCGTCGTCCGGATTATGTGTCGCTGAGCTTCAATACGATTGCCGCATTCAACGCCAATGGCGCGATGCCGCACTATCACGCGACCGAAGAAGAACACGCGCTGATCGAAGGCGATGGCTTGCTGCTGATCGACTCCGGTGGCCAGTACCTGGGTGGCACGACCGATATCACGCGGATGGTGCCTATCGGGACGCCAAGCGAAGAGCAGAAGCGCGACTGCACGCGGGTGCTGAAGGGGGTGATCGCGTTGTCCCGTGCACATTTCCCCAAGGGCATTCTCTCGCCGCTGCTGGACTCGATTGCCCGTGCGCCGATCTGGGCCGAGGGTGTGGACTACGGCCACGGTACCGGTCATGGCGTCGGCTATTTCCTCAATGTGCATGAAGGCCCGCAGGTGATCGCCTATCAAGCCGTCGCCGCACCGCAAACCGCGATGCAGGCCGGCATGATTACGTCCATCGAGCCCGGCACTTACCGTCCGGGGCGTTGGGGTGTGCGCATCGAGAACCTGGTGTTGAACCGTGAAGCGGGCAAGACCGAGTTTGGCGAGTTCCTCAAGTTCGAGACACTCACCCTGTGCCCGATCGACACCCGTTGCCTGGAGCCGTCGTTGCTGACGGTGGAAGAACGCCAGTGGTTCAACGATTACCACGCGCAAGTCCTTGAGCGCCTGAGCCCGCTGCTCAGTGGCGCGGCACTGGAATGGTTGCAGGTGCGTACGGCCGCTATCTGAGGGGCTGCAGTTCGGGCGCCTGGGTCAGGGCATCGGCCATGTAGTCGATAAACGCTTTGACCCGGGCGGACTGGCGGCGATTGGGTGCCGAAACGGCATGAATCGGCAGCGACTGCGGGGTGTAGTCCTGCAGCAAGGCGACCACCCGGCCGGCCTTCAGGTCATCAAAGAACAACCACAGGGGCGACAGCGCAATGCCGTGCCCCGCCAATACCATCTCGCGTATAGCCTCGGAGTTATTGCTCTGGGCGTTGCCCTTGATCTTGACGCTGTGCCGCGTCCCGTCCTTTTCGTAGACCCATTGGTTCTGGCTGCTGAGCAGGTTGAACAGCAGGCAATTGTGCCGGGCCAGCTCTTGCGGTGTTTGCGGCGCCGGGTGTTTGGCCAGATAGGCCGGACTGGCGAGGGTGACCCGGTGAGTAGTGCCGATCTGCCGGGCGATCAGGCCGCTGTCGCGCAACTCGCCGATGCGCAGGGTAACGTCCAGGCCTTCGCTGACCAGGTCCTGATTTTGATCGCTCAGTTGCAGGTCAACCTGTACCTGTGGGTATCGATCGAGAAATCCCGCCAGGCGTGAGGCGATGTGCAGGCGACCGAAGCTCACCGACGAGCCAATGCGTAACGGACCGGCGACAGCCTCCTTGCCGGACTGGAAGCTGTGTTCTGCAGCATCCACCGCCGCGAGGATTTGTCGGCAATGGCTGTAGTAGCGCTGGCCTTCGTCTGTCAGGGAGAGTTTGCGGGTGCTGCGGGAAATCAGCTTGCCGCCCAGTTCTGTCTCCAGTGCACGCAGTACTTTGCTGATAGTGGGCTGAGTGGTCTGCATCTCCCGGGCAACCGCAGAGAAACTCCCGCGCTCGATCACTCGAACGAAAATGGCCATTGCGTTGAGCTTATCCATGGGGCTACCGATTCATGCCAAATGAGCATGGCCACTATAGCCGTTTGGCGTCTTATCGGCATGAGTGGCCGGGCACATCATGGTGATCACTTCCTGATGAATCGAGATCGCGACCATGACTGATACAACTCAAATGCACGCCCTGGTGGTGGATGTGGCGAATGGGCCGTTACGGCTGGCAACGATTCCAAGGCCGACGCCTGGGGATGGTGAGGTGCTGGTGAAGATCAAGGCCAGTGGCCTCAACCCGTTGGATGGGAAAATTCGAGCAGGCGAGGCGGCCCATGCCCGTCAGCCGTTGCCGGCTGTGATTGGCTTGGACTTGGCGGGGATCATCGAGACGGTGGGCCCGGGTATCAACGAGTGGAAGGCGGGCGACGAGGTGTACGCCCTGGCGACGGGAGTGGGCGGCCTCCAGGGTTCGTTGGCGGAGTTTGCCGTGGTGGATGCGCGCTTGCTGGCGAGAAAACCCGTGACCCTGAGCATGCGCGAAGCCGCGGCATTGCCGCTGGTGCTGATCACCGCATGGGAAGGGCTGGTGGACCGTGCGCATGTAGGCCCGGGGCATAAAGTACTGATTCAGGGCGGTGCGGGTGGTGTAGGACATGTCGCCGTGCAAGTGGCTAATGCATTTGGCGCCGAGGTGTTTGCGACCGGTTCAGCCAGGCAGCGGGCGTTGATCGAGGGGCTGGGCGCTACGTTTATCGACTACCAACAGCACACCGTCGAGGAGTATGTAGCCTTGCACACGGCGGGCGAAGGTTTTGACATTGTGTATGACACGGTGGGCTGGCCGACGCTGGATGCATCCTTCCGGGCGGCCAGGACTTATCACGGGCATGTGCTGAGTTGTCTTGGCTGGGGTTCTCATAGCCTGGCGCCGTTGTCGTTTCGCGGGGCGACTTACTCCGGGGTGTTTACCCTGCTGCCGATGCTGACGGGCAAGGGGCGGGAGCACCACGGGCAGATCCTTGCCGAGGCGGCGCAGTTGATTGATGACGGGAAGCTCACGCCGATTCTCGACGGGCGTCAATTCGACCTGCACTCGGCAAACGCCGCCTGCGAGTTACTCGCCGGCGGCGCTCAAGGGCGTCTGGTGATTGAAATCTAGCTCAGCGCTTCGCGGACAAACTCCAGGCGGTCCTGGCCGAAAAACAACTGGTCGTCGACGAACATCGTAGGTGCCCCGAATACGCCGCGCTGGATGGCGTGCTCGGTATTGTCCTTGAGGGTGGCCTTGACGGCATCGTCATTCGTCAACGCGAGGACTGCTTCGGGATCAAAGCCGTGTTCAGCCAGCACCGCAGCCACCACAGCAGGATCACCCAGGTGACGGCCTTCTACCCAAAGGGCACGGAACAGGCAATCGATGAAATCCTGAAAACGCTCGGGTTGGCGCATTTGGACACCGGTGACAGCGCGCATCAGCGTCAATGTATTGATGGGGAAGTGCGGGTTGAACTTGAGCGGGACGTTGTAGCGCTGGGCGTAGCGTGCCAGGTCCTGGAACATGTAGCGGCCTTTGGCGGGAACGGTGGCCGGTGATGCATTGCCGGTGGCCTTGAACACCCCGCCCAGCAGCATTGGCTTGTAAATCAGCTGGGTGCCGGTTGCAGCGCACAGGCCTGGAAGTTGGGTATAGGCCAGATAGGTGGCAGGGCTGCCGAGGTCGAAGAAAAATTCTACTGTTTTACTCATGCTGGATACTCGCAGTTTATTGTTATGGGGCGCGCTTACCAGGGTTCATTCCAGGGGCGCAGGTCCAGCTCGAAGGTCCAGGCGTCCCGGGGCTGGCTGTGCAGGTACCAATAGTTATCGGCGATGTGGTCCGGATTGAGAATGCCGTCCTGATCCTTGAGGGCGTATTTTTGCGGGAAGTTGTCGCGGATGAAGTCGGTGTCGATGGCGCCATCCACGACGACGTGGGCGACGTGGATATTCCGTGGGCCCAGTTCGCGAGCCATGCTTTGCGCCAGTGCACGGATCCCGTGTTTGGCTCCAGCGAACGCGGCAAAGCCGGCGGCTCCACGCAACCCGGCCGTGGCACCGGTAAACAGGATGGTGCCGCGGTTACGGGTGACCATGCGCTTGGCCACTTCCCGCGCGTTGAGGAAGCCTGAGAAACAGGCCATCTCCCAAATCTTGAAGTACTTGCGGGCGGTTTCTTCCAGGATGCTGCATGGCACATTGGCGCCGATGTTGAACACGAAGGCTTCGATGGGGCCCTGCTCGGTTTCAATCCGCTCGATCAGCGCGATAACGTCTTCTTCCTTGCGGGCATCGCAGGCAAAGCCATGCGCCTCGCCACCTGCTGCGTGGATGCTATCCACCAAGGGTTGCAGTTTATCGGCGCTGCGCCGGGTGACGCAGGCGACGTAACCCTCACGGGCGAAACGCTTGGCGATGGCACCACCTGTGGCATCGCCGGCACCCACTACCAGTACGATTTTCTTGTTGTTCGTCATGGGAGATCCTTTAGTAAACGATCGTTTGCCAAACGAACGTTATGCTACGATCCAGCAGGCGTCAAGCTGACAGCACAGTGGAGGAAGCGATGCGATATTCGGCTAGTCACAAGCAGCAAACCAGGGAAAAGCTTCTGGACAGCAGTGCGGCACTGGCGAAGAAAGAGGGTTTTGCCAGTGTCGGGGTGGATGGCTTGATGAAGGCCATTGGCTTGAGTGGCGGTGCGTTTTATAGCCACTTCGCTTCGAAGGATGAATTGTTCAGTTCGATTGTCGAGCGTGAATTGAGCCACAGCCTTGAGCGATTGAATGGCGACGGGGTGCAAAGCCGTGAGCGGCTGGATCGCTGTTTGAAGTTCTACTTGAGCATGGCCCATGTGGAGCAATCCGAAGCCGGATGTGCGTTGCCGAGCCTGGGGGCGGAGATTGCGCGATCTGATGTGGCCGTTCGTCAACAGGCGCAGGACTGGATTTGCCGATTGCAGGTGGGGTGGGCAGCAACACTGGGCAGCGAGGCCCTGGCGTGGTCGATTCTGTCGCAATGCATCGGCGCCCTGGTGGTGGCGCGGATGATGGTCGACCCGCAGGTGCAGGCACAGGTCCTGTCATCGAACTACGAGGTGCTCAGCCAGCAGCTGTCGAGGCTGTGAGGTCATCGACAGTTACTTGCAGATGACAATCATGCTTCGGCTTGTGTAGCCGGCGGGGTTAAGACCGAACGGGTAGTCGCCTGGGTCTTCGGCGTTGTCCCCCGACTTGGCGATGACTTTATAGCCTTTGGCGCCACACGAATTAGCTGCACTGGCGTAGCACTGGTCCCAGGAAGAGGACAGGCCTGAGCAGTTGATATGCAGGCCCTTCTTTCCCCGTTTTACTTCGGTCTTGGTGGTCGCGGCACAACCTGCGATTGCCACAATCATGAACAGCATCAAAATTCGCTTCATTACTATCCTTAATAGCCGCCTCGCTTAAGTGCACGAAGCTGGCTTTGCTCGCTCTCGAGTGTAGCGTTCATGATGTCCTTATCGAAAATCTCCATGAATGACACTGGGTTACGACCTAAACATGGCCTAATTGAGCGGCAAATGCCATAGCTACGTCAAATCCTGAATCAATCGGCTGGAACGAGTGGTTTTGATTCGTTACGCATGGTCAGGGTTGCACCCACCGAGGCCAGGATAATGCAGGTGATGGCCAGCCATTGCGCCAAGGACAAGTGCTCTTGAAGGAAAAACAGCCCGGACAGGGCGCCGAACGCGGGTTCGATACTCATCAGGGTTCCGAACGTGCGGGCTGGCAGGCGAGTCAGGGCGACCATCTCCAGGGTGTAGGGCAGGGCGGTGGATAAAACCGCGACACCAATGGCGATCGGGATCAGCGAGGGTGTGAGGAGTGCGGCGCCCGCGTGGACGATACCTATCGGTGCAACAAACAACGCTGCAATCATTACGCCGAGGGCCGCAGTCTGAACGCCATTGTCGGCGCCGGCCTTTTGGCCAAACAGAATGTAGAGTGCCCAGCACGCACCTGCGCCGAGTGCATAGGCGGCGCCTGTGAGGTCAATGCCGCTGCTGGCTTCGCCCACTGGGATCAATAGCAGAAGTCCGACAATCGCCAAGGCTATCCAGAGAAAGTCTACGGCGCGTCGCGAAGCGTAGATGGCGACTGCCAGTGGGCCGGTGAATTCGAGGGCTACTGCAATTCCCAGCGGAACGGTACGCAGCGACATATAGAAGAGGAAGTTCATTCCCCCCAGCGCCATCCCGTAGACGATCACCGTCTGCAACGACTTGGCTGTCAGCTTGGCGCGCCATGGGCGTAAAAGGAGCAGCATGATCACACTGGCGAAAATCAGGCGCAGGGTGGTGGTGCCCTGGGCGCCCACGATGGGGAACATGCTTTTGGCGAGTGAGGCGCCTGATTGAATAGAGGCCATGGCAATGAGTAGCAGGCCGACCGGAAACAGTGTCGAAGCCAGGCTACGCGGGGAAGTGGTCATTGAGGGTATTCGTCCGAGGTCGTATTGAAAGAAACCGAGTGGCTATGATGCTTAACTGTTGAGCGTTGGGCAATATATTGCTCAATTAGTTAACGGTTCCTTCCTATATAGACGAATTCCGTGATTGTCGGGATGGATTGATAGAAAAGCTGAATTAAGGGTTGACGGCAGATTCTGGAAGTCTATAATTCGCCCCACTTCCGGCGCAGTCGAAACGGAAAACTCCTTGGTA
>NZ_JBIUVK010000035.1:0-63341 GCF_044742865.1 Pseudomonas sp. NPDC087814
AGCCTAGGCGAGGCACCGAGTGGTGGGGCAAAGACCTTTTGGTTACTTTTGGGGCGTTTGCCAAAAGTGACCCGCTGTAAGAGCGGAACCATAAGTAGCCGTTACCGAAGAAACGGATATGTACTCAATCAATCAATCAAACCACTCCCCCCGCTCAAGAAACGTATTCCGAATCATCTCCACCACCCACCCCACCTCCAGCGGATGCCGCACATCAGCACTCACCCCCATCCAGACCTGCCGCTGCATCCCCTCCAGAAATACCCCATCCAACGCCGTCAACCCACGATCAAAACAACTCATGTACCGCGGCAACAACCCAATACACGCACTGCACCGAATCATCTCCAGCATCAGCGGATACGCTTCCACCCGCACCACCCCCGCCAGCCGCTGCTCCACCAGGCTATTCCACGGCCGCAGCGCCTCCACCTGCCGGTCCGGCTGCCACTGCACCAACATATAATCCGCAAGGTCTTCAATGCTGTCCGGCCGCACCGCCAACCGCGAATACCGCTTGGCAATATGCGGCGAATAATCCAACCGCGCCAACACCTCTGGCGCCCCAATGGCAAAACTCGGCCCCGCCCCCGGCGAATCCATCCCCGACAACCACACCACCACATCCGCATCCAGCGCCTGCAACCCCAACTCGCTGTCGATGGAAATGATCTCCAACCGCACACTCGCATTGCGCCGCAACAGGGCAATCAGGTCCCGCCCCAGAATGTCATGCAGGATCGACTCGGCAACCGCCAGCCGAATCAACGGTTGCTCCAGCACCGGCAAGCGTCGCTCATGCGCCAGGGCAATCAACTGCGCCTGCAACTGCTGCCCTTCACGACTCAGGGCCAGGACATTGCCCTGATAGCTGAACAGCGAACGCCGCAGTTGCTCTTCCAGCTGCGCCAGGCGCTTGCGCAACTGCGTGGCCTTGATGTTGAGGCTGCGAGCCGCCTGCATGAAACACCCACAGCGGGCGCTGATCAGGAAATACTGCGCCACCTCGGGCTCGATGGCGGCCGCCAGGGCCAGCCAGGCCTCGCGGGATTCGGTCGACGCACGATAAGGCGCGACGCCGTGGGGTACAGCCGGTTCAACAAATACCATGGGAGACTCCCTGTCTTGTGGGTACTGTGCATCCAATGCGGTGATACGGTTTTACTCCAGCACCTTGTTCAGCTCGGCGCCATCGATACTCAAGGTCGCGGTATTGAGCATGCCTTCCAGGTAGGCCTTGGCAATCTGCTCCTGGCGTTGCGCACGCAAGGCCTCGGTCAAGCGGCCCCGCAGTTCATCCAGCGTGGCGGTGCGCGCCGGTTGTTGCCCAGTGAGTTTGAGCACGTGAAAACCCGCCGCACTCTGCACCGGCTCCGACACCCCGCCCGTCTTGAGCCGTGCCACCACACCGCGCATTTCAGGCACCAATTGCTGCAATGGCTGCATCCCGGAATCGCCACCGCGCCGGGCGCTGTCGGGGTCCTGGGAATACTGGCTGGCCAGGGCGGCAAACTCGCCTGGCGAGGCCTGCGCCTTGCGGCTCAACTCCTGGGCCTGGCGGCGCACATTGTCGACGGTTTGCGGGTCGCTCACGGCCAGGAAAATCTGGCTGACCTGGTACAACGGCGGCGTCACCCATTGTGCCTTGCCGCTGTCATAGGCTTGCTGCAATTCGGCGGCGCTGGGGTAATCCGTCGGCACCTGGCTGACGGACAACATGTAGTCGCGAAACACGATCTGCTCGGTGGCGGCGCGGGTCTGTTGCTCCACCTCCGGGCGCTGCCGCCAGCCCAGGGCATCGGCCTGTTCAAGCACAGCCTTTTGCGCCAGGCGTGAACGCAGCCAGGTTTCCAGGGCGCTGCGGTTGCCACGCAACTGCTCGCGGGTTTCCGCCGGCAAGGCGGCCAACACCGACTTGAGTTCGGCGAGGTCGATCTGCTGGTTGCCCAGGCGCGCCACCGCCGGCCCGTCCTTCACGGCCAGCGGTGCAGGCTGCTGGGCTGCGACCGGGTCACTGCCCGGCCGCAGGCTCAACCCCACCGCGACCGCCAGCACCACCAGGGCGCCAGCGCCGACCACCAGGGTTGGTTTCTTCACAGGGCAGGCGCCTCTTCACGGGCATCGACGGCAGGCGCGGCGTCGGCCTGGGCTTGAAGCTGGGCGGCTTGCTGGCTGTATTCACGCAGGTAGACGATGAATTCCTGCAGCAGGCGGTCCCACAATTCCAGCTGATTGCGCAAGTACGGCGCACCCACGCCGGCGGCCACCACGTCCATCTCCATCAGCAGGAACTCACCCTGCAACGACAACCGCGCAAAACGTCGGGAAGCGTTCCAGACCTGGGCCAGCCCCTCGGGCAATTCGCCCTGCACCCGCAGCGCGCAGCTGTAGGTGAAGTCCACGTAGCTGCCCTGCTCTGCCGCCGGGTTGCCGAAACGCACGGCGAAGCCGATGCCCTGGCTTGCGCTGAGCAATTGCACGATGCCGTTCTGCTCGGTCTGGTTGACCCGGTAGCCGGCTTCCTGCAGCAGCTCGGTCAAGGCTTGCGGGGTCACGCTGGTGATCAGTTGTACGTCGCTCATAGGGGTCTCTTCCTTGTCGATCAATGATTAGTGACGGTCTGTGGAGCATCGAACCGATTAAGGTAAAGGCCGTCACCAAAACCCTGGGCGAGTTCCTCGAACTTGACCCGGGTGCTGCTGGCGAACGGTTGGCGGATGCTCATCACGTCGGCCACGTCGATTTTTTCGTAGGCCGTCAGCAACTGCTGGGCCACGTCGTACATCTGTTGATTCTTGACTGAACATTGCTGCACTTGTGTGTCACGTTCCGTGAGTTGCGCCTGCAAGCGTGCGCGCTCGGTTTCTTTGCCCCGGGCGATTACCAGCAAGTCTTCATAGGCTTTCTTGAACTTGCCCACCTGCTCATTGCTCGCGGCCACCTGGGCCTGGGCCTGGCTGTGCAGGCTCTGTTGCTGGCCCACCAGTTGCTCGGCCACGCCACGGGTCTTTTCCAGTTCGGCGGTCAGTTGCTTGACCTGCGCCTGGGCCTGCTTGGCCTGGGTTTCGGCGGCGATGCGTGCGGCACTGGCCTGGGCCTGCTCGCTTTGCAGCGCCTGCAACTGCTGGGTGGTGCTGCGCAGCTGAGTGCGCAGGCGCTCCTCCATGCCTTCAGCCGAAGCGCCGGTGGTAACGAGCAGTAGAAGCAGGCCGCAAATTCGCGTGTTCATGAGCTTTCTCCGGCGCATCAGAAGCGCGTGTTGAGTTCCAGTTGCATGACATCCACTTCAAACGGCGCGCCATACACTTCGGAGGCGCTGAGCCAACGGGCACTGGCGTAGATGTTCTTGTCGAGGCCGTAGTTGGCGCCGATGAAATAGCCCTTGGCGTTGGTGCCGCCGAGGTGGAACGAGGAGTCGTTGAAGCCGTCCGGCAAGGCATCCGGCTGGATGTATTTGTAGCCGGCCAGCACGTTCCAATCGCCCTTCTTGCGCATCTCCAGCGCACTGCCGAGGGTGAACTGCACCAGCAGCGCATTGCCGCCACTTTCAAACTGGCCGTCGCGGTTGAGGTTGTTGACGATCTGGCCTTCGCTGCGCTTGAGCATCTCGCCCTTGTCGTAGGCCAGGTTGTGGATGAAGTTGGTCTGGCTGCGCAGCTTGAGGTCCTCCGGCAGCTCGCTGTCCCACGCCAGGTTGAGGTCCAGCACATTGAACTTGGACGCCAGGCCGACGAATTGCGGTTGCGGGGTCAGGCCAGGCGTTGCCGGGTTGGGGGTGATGTCTCGCAGCAGGAACACGCTGTTGCCCTTCTGCATGAAGGCCAGGCGCGTGCCATCGGTATCGCACGCCGGCTGGCCGGCCCACGGCGAGCAAGGGCTGGAGCGTTCGCCCTGGATATCGCCGAAGTGGTAGTAGGCCATCGAGCCCTTCAGGCTGTTGCTGCGGTTGATCTTCCAGTCGGCGCCGATCTGCCCGCCGAACAGCCATTTGTTTTCGCTCTCGTCCTTGTCGAAGCCGTTGGTGGTGGCGGTGTCGGGGCTGTATTCCACCGGGAACGCGCCGAGGGTGCCGAACAGGCCCCAGTCGCTGTTGAGCTTGTGGTTGAAGATCGCCGCCACACCGTCGAAGTTGAGGTCGCCGGAATACATCATGTCGGTGGAATAGAACGGGTTGGCAAAACGTCCGGCGGTCAGGGTCATGTAGTCAGTGGTCTTCCAGGTGAGGTAGCCCTGGTCGAGCCAGATGTCTTTCTTGCCGAAACCGCCGCCCAAGGTCTGGGTGGTGGACACCGGGTTGTTGTCGTTGCCGGTGCCGAGGCGGATGCCGGCGGTCCATTCCGGCGAGATCACGGCTTTCATGCCCAGGCGGGCGCGCAGGCGGAACAGGTTCTCGCGGTCTTCGCGGGTGTTGAGCAGCGGCGGCAATTTGGTGTTGGTGTTCTTGTTCACGTCGTAGGGGCCGCTGTCGTTGAGCTTGGCGTAATCGACGATTTCATTGCTGTTGTTGCCCGAGAAATAGCGCGACTCATCCCGCAGGCGAATATCGCCGTCGAAGCTGATGCGCGAGACCCACTCCGGGAACGTGTTGGGCTGGGCCCAGTTTTCCTGCTTGGCGGTGGCCATGACCTCGGCCTTGACCTGGTCGCGAATCTGGTCGCGCACCGCTGCCGGCACGTACTGCACCCGCACATCGCCGGGGGCCGCAGTTGGACCTGCCGCTACTGCCGTGGCGGTGCTGGCCTGACGTGCCTGCTGAGCCTCTTTTTCAGCCTGGGCGATCAGCCCGTCGGCCTGTTCCTGCTTGAGCACACCTTGCTGCACCAGCAGGCGGATCAGGTTGATCGTGGCGTTTTCCGAAGGCGCGGCGGCGGCCGTCGCCTGGCCGACCAGGGTCGCGATGACCATGCCGACCGCCAGGGTCAATCGATTCACGTGGGAAATCATCTGCACACAACTCCTGTAGAAAACTGCAAAAAAGGGTTCGATCAATCCGGGCGCCGGCCCTTGAGGGACAGGCGTACCGGCAGGGTCATTGAGGTGGGTGTGCGTTCCTTCAGCCGCGGTGTGGCACGCAATGCGGCCAGCACCTGGGCGTCGGTGTCGGCGTCGCCGCTGGACTTGGCCAGCTCCACGCGCGTCACCTCGCCGTCTGCGCTCAGCCACAGGTCGGCCTGCACCGTGTAGGCCTTCTTGCGCAGCTCCGGGTCTTCCCGCAGCAGGCGCTGGAACACCCCGGCCAGGTACTGCTTGAACGTCCCGGTACCGAGCCCGCCACCACCGGAACCGGCCATGCCGCCGCCCTTGCCGGCACCGATGTTGAAACCGTCGGTACCGGACTGAGCGTCGCCGTCGATCTGCATCGGGTTGGCCAGGTCGTCTGCTGGCGAAGGCGGTGCCTCTTCTTCGGGCTTGACCTCGTCGGGGGTCGGCGTGGGTTCCGGCTCGGGGATTTTTTCCTGCACCTCGGGCTCCGGTTCCTTGGGTTTTTCCGGCGGCGGTGGTGGCGGTGGCGGCAACGGAATAATCGTCGGCACCTTGGGCGCTTCACGGCGCACGCCACTCATGTCATTGGCCCACTGCCAGAGAAACCAGGCAGCCACGGCGCCCAGCAGCAGGCCAATGCCCCACTTCAGCGGGCGCAATGGCGGCTTGTTCTTGAGGGGCGTCGGCGTGATCGGCATCTGTGCGGTCATGACTCAGCCCTGGCTCGGTTTGCCGGTGATCAGCCCGACCTGGGACAGCTCCAGGCGACGCAGCAGGTCGAGCACTTCGATGACCTTCTGGTACTGCACCATGGCGTCGCCGCGCACGATCACCGGGAAGTCCGGGTTCAGCGCTTTCTCGATGCGCAGGCGCTCTTCGAGTTCAGGCAAGGTCACCGGGTAAGCGTCGAGAAACACCTGGCCGCCATCGTTCACCGAGATGGCCTTGGTCTTGGCCTCGGACAGCGATACCGAAGCACTGGCCTTGGGCAGGTGGATCTGGATCCCCGAGACCTGGGCGGTGGCGGTGAGGATAAACATCACCAACACCACCATCAGCACGTCCACCAGGGGCGTGATGTTGATGCTGTCGACGGGTGCGTCATCGTCATCGTCGTGGGAGGCATTCACGGAAGCCATGCTGATTCTCCTCAGGCCGGGACGTGGGCGTGGTGGTCGCGACGGTGCGCCGCTTCACTGTGCTGGCTCTCGCCGTGCATCTCCGCCAGGCGGGTGATGAACTCGTCGACGAACACGCGCATGTCGGCGCTGACTTCCTTGTTGCGGGTAATCAGGCGGTTGTAGCCAAACAGCGCGGGGATCGCGACAAACAGGCCCATGGCCGTGGCCAGCAAGGCCGCCGCCATACCCGGGGCGATGGCGTTGATGTTCACGTCGCCGGCCATCGCCGTGCCGAGGAACACCACCATGATCCCCAGCACGGTGCCGAGCAGGCCGATATACGGGCCACCGGCAATCGCGTTGGAGAGGGTCGACAGCTTGGCGCCGAGTTGCTGGTTTTCCCGGGTACGCACGCCGTCCATGGAGCAGCGGATGGCTTCGATGGTGGCTGCCGAGACCGACGAGGTGTCGGCGCCCTGGGCGCGGCGAGTGCGGATTTCCTTGACCGCGACCCGGTACAGGCGCCACAGCGAGGAATGGGTCAGGCGCTCGGCCAGCAACGCGTCGTCGTAGTACATCTCCAGGCGCGTACCGATCTGTGCGAATTGCTCGCGGAAGATATCGTTGGCAGCACTCACGCGACTGACCTGGCGGTTCTTGCGGAGCATGATGAACCACGACTGGAACATCATCCCCACCAGCACCAGGATGATCACCCAGGCATCCACCGGCACCGCCTTGAGCAGGAACCCCAGGCTGCCGAAGCCGAAGCCCGACTGTTCTTCATCCACGCCATAGGCCACCAGTTTCGACTCGGCGCCCTGGGCCGTGGCATCGGCCAGCAACAGGGCTGCCGGGCGCGCGACCTTGGAAAAGCGCAGTTCGTCCATGGCCCCGGTAAACGGCAGGTGCCCGCCGGCGGCTTCCGGCAAATCGGCACCGATGGCCAGTTGCGAATTGAACGCCGGCATCGCCACTGCGAGGGTCGCGGTCTCACGGCCGTTGACGTACAGCGAGACCTTGTCGCCCTCGGCGGTGAACGCCAGGTGCTGCCATTGGCCGGGGTTCAGCGGCTGGGTCGAGACAGCGCGCTGGCCGTCGATTTCAATAAACGGCATGCCCTGGTTCAAGCCCAGCAACAGGCTGTGGGCACCCTCGCGACGGGCCACCACCACTTGCTCGCCGCTGGCCTGGTCGACCCGCAACCAGGCGCTGAAAGTGAAGGCGCCGCCCGCTGCGTGTTGCAGCGACGGGCTGGCTGGCAGCAGCAACGGCTGGCCACTGAACTGCAAGGCCCGGCCGATCACGCCGTCGATGCTCGCACCGGTGGCGTTCACGGCAGTGTTGCCGTAGGCCGTGGTGTCCCGGGGCGGCGTGCCGTTGGCGCCGTCGAAGTGGTAGAGCGCGGTGTAGTTCGGGTCGAAGGTCAACTGGCCGTTGGCGGTGGCCGGCGCCTTCTGGTTGCCGTAGTACATCCACAGGTCCTGGCGCTGGCCGCCTTCGACCTTGGGCACATCGACCCAGATCAGCGCCATGCCCATCAGCGGGTCGAAGCTTTCGATCTGGTGGTTGAACACGGTCTTGTCGTCGGCGCTGACAAAGCGCAGGTCGGCGCCGTCGTCCTTGACCCCGTCAAAGCTGAAGTTGCCGGTGTGCAGGCGCACCAGCAGCGCGGTGCGGCCCAGGGCCTGGCTGATGGCTGCGCCCTGGGAGGTGGTGTCCACCGTGATCTGTTTACGGTAGTGCCAATCGTCCTGCCACCAGGCATGGGCGGTGGCCGGGAGCGCGAAGCCCAGGCAGATCAACAGGCTCAGAAATAGGCGTTGCATGTCAGGAGTCTCCGAAAAAAGGGGTCAGAAAGTCGCCTGCACACTGAAGTGCAGTCGCGAGTCCTGTTTCTGGGTATTTGGGCCTTCAAGCAGCGGGTAGCCCCAATCCAGGCTGCCGGACAACCACTTGCTCAAACTGGCGCGGGTGCCGAGGCCGACACTGGCCAGGCTGTATTCGTCTTCCTGCTCGGGCAGCGGGTCATGCAGGCGCAGGCGTGCGCCTTCGGCAAACGCGTAGAAGCGCCACTCCTGCACGTAGCTGCCGAGAAACTTGGCCAGGGACGGCGTGCGCAGCTCCTGGGACAACAGGTAGCCTTCGTCACCGGTGCGTTCGGCGGCGAGATACCCGCGTACCGACGTAGCGCCGCCAGCGGAATATTGCTCGTTGGACACCAGCGGCCCCGAGGCCAGCTGGAAGCCGGCCTTGGACGCCGACTGCCAGTCGTTGCCGAAGGTGTAGGTGTTATTCAGGTCACCCTTGAGCACCGCAAAACTCGGGCTGGCCTTGTCACGCTTGTACTGGAACTCCTCGGCGTCGCTGCCGTAGCCGAAGAACGCGCGGGTACCCACCACCAGGCTCAAGCCCAGCCCCAATTGCGACTGCTCGGTGTAGCGGTAGCCGTTGTAGCCGAAGGTCAGCGGTGCGTACTTCAGCGGGATATCGTCCGTGCTGCCGCCAAACTTCATCTGCTCCTTGAAGTCCTTGAAGTCGACCCCGGCAGAGAACGAATTGGCCCAATTGCCGCTGGCCGGCAGGCTGTAGATCGCCGACACGCCGTAGGAATGGCCCATGCCCAACACGTTGCTGCCGCCGATGGTGGCGATGTTGCTGTCGGACTGATAACCGGAGAACTGCAGGCTCCAGCGATCAGTCAGCGGCGCGGTGTAGGCGCCCGACCAGACCTTGGCGTTGTCGCTGTCCTGGGGTGCGGTGAAGTACGTCAGGGAAATGCTGTGACCCAGTTGCCAGAGGTTGTCGTAACCCAGGGTCGCGACGCTGCGCAGCTCCTTGGTGTCGGCGCTGTAGTCGTTGTTCAGGCCGACGCTGGCGTGCCAGGGGTTCTGGTCTTCCACCTGCAGGTCGACGTCCATGGTGCCGGGGCGCTGGCCTTCGCGGACCAGCGGCGTGACCTGCCGCCCGGCGCTGCGATTGAGGCCGGCGAGTTGGGTTTGCACGCTGGTGAAATCCGGAACCGCGCCCTCCTTCAAGCCGGGTACTTCGTCGCGGATTTCCACCGGCGAATAGTGCTTGGCGCCGACCACACGGACGCGCCCGACCTTGGTTTCGCTGACCTGCAGGTACACGATTCCGTCATCGACCTTCTGCTCCGGCAGTTCGACGAACACCGACTGATAGCCGCGTGCCTGATAGATCTTCTGCAAGGCATCCCGGGCGCCTTCGATGTCGGCGAGGGTCTTTTGCGGGCCGAGAAACGGGTACACCGCCTCTTCGATCGCACGAGCGTCGAGCACGGTGTTGCCGCGCACGAAGTACTCGTTGACGTCCACCAGCCGTGCCGGAGGCTCGGGCTGGGTGCCCTGCTCTTCGGCCTGTAGCGGTTGCGCCAGTGCACCCAGCGTCAGCCAGCACAGCGCCAGCGTTGATTTGAACAGATGCTCCACACCGCCCCCTGGTTTACTCAAGATGATTGCCGTCGCCGTTTGCCCGGCGTTTGGCCTGTTCAATTGCTGGATATCGAGGTGTTGCCGTGCCGGGCGAGCCAGGTGTGCAGCAGGGCGAAGTTCAGGGAGAACTCCGGCATGTGCAGCAAGGCGCCACAGAACACTTCACCGATGATTTTCTGGATCAACTGCACCGCCTGCGGGTTGTTCAGGAACGTGGCGATGTCGCGTTGCAGGAGGTTGATGCCCCAGACTTTCTGGTTCAGGTCGAGGCCGACGAACCAGCGGAACAGCAGGTTGTAGTTGAGTTGTTCGTGCAGTTGCTGTTCGTTGGGGACTGAGTACAGGAGTTGCAGCAGCAGGATCTGCAAGACGGTCTGGGGGGCGATCTGGGTGCCGGGCTGGGCCTGGAGCAGGTCGCGGTGGAGGTCGAGGATGTCGTCGATCTGCGGGCGCAGCAAGACCAGTGAATGGCCTGCGGGGATGTAGCTGGAGACTTCCTTGAGCGCGCCTTGCCAGTCGTCCTGGGAGACGATCCATACCCACGGTGCGCCATAGCGGTAGACCGAGACCGGTTTTTTGCGTGCGGCTTCGACGATCTTTGACAGGCGCTGGTCGAGCTCCTGCATGCCGACTTTCGAGTAACGTTCCATAGTTCCCATTCGCCCCACTCCTGGCATCCTGCTTGCGGCTCTGACGTCGCCTTTTTTGGCGGTGTTGAGCGCGTTACATAGCCAAGACGGGGGTCGCTGGGGACTACCGAACTTTTGTCATAAAAGCTTCTTTTTTGGGGCGGGGTGAGGTGGGCATATCCGTTGCTGCGGTCAGGGCTGGTATTGGTTCCGCTCTTACAGCGGCTCACTTTTGGAGTGTTGTGAAGCAAAATCAAAAGTTAAAGCGGGCACGGTTCAAATGTGGGAGCTGGCTTGCCTGCGATGGCATCGCCTCGGTGTATCTGAAAAACCGAGTTGTCTGCATCGCAGGCAAGCCAGCTCCCACAGAAAAGCAGAACCACGGAGTGCGGGCATGCCGAGCCTAGGCGAGGCACCGAGTGGTGGGGCAAAGACCTTTTGGTTACTTTTGGCTGGGCCGGCATTCCGGGTGTTTGCCAAAAGTGACCCGCTGTAAGAGCGGAACCATAAGCGGCCGTTACCGAAGAAACGGAGATGTACTCAAACCAAAGACCCCGGCAACGGCAGTTCATAAGACTTCTTAACCGTCCGCACCACCAAAGTAGACGAATAAGTACGAATCGGAATATCCCGATAAATCTCTAAAAACCGATAGATATAATCAGTGTACTCAGTGGCATCCCGAAACTTCGCCACCATCACAAAATCAAACTCCCCGGTCAGCAGATAACAGTCCTGAATCTCCGGATGACTCGCCAGGATATGCTGCATCTTGCGGTCGATATCATTGCTGTCCCTATCAAGCTTGATCAGGAAGAACGCCGTAACCTGAATCCCAAGCTTGCGCTCATCCAGCACCGCCACCTTGGCCTTGATGATCCCGACACTCTCCAACCGCCTGATACGCCGGTAACAACTGGTTGAAGACAGCCCGACACTGTCACTCAACAACTCCAGACTCTGACTGCAATCCCTTTGCAATTTCCCCAGAATCTTCAAATCCATGGCATCTGTCATTTTTTCCATATCTTCCTTGAAAAAACTGCAATGAATCCACCGTAAACACCCACCAATTTGCACAAATCCTGCGCGGTGGCGCACTAACATCAATCCAGCTTAGCAGCCCAGCCAAATCAGGCACCGGGGCCGCATGAGAGGGATCTTATGATAGTCGCGAAACCGACATGGGCCACCGATATCCACGGCCTATTCAGCGCCCCCTACTGGATCCCCCAAGAGCAACGCGCCGCCGTCGCCGCCTCCTGGGTGGGCTGCATGAACGCCTACTTCGTATTCCTCGAAGACCCCGCCTCCGTCAAGACCTGGTCCGAAACCATCTACCAGCACCTGGCCTCCCGCAGCATGCCGCTGACCCTCGACCAGCAGCAGTTCTGGCCCATCGACGCGCTGGAAACCTTCAGGCTGTGGGTCAACCAGGGCTGGCGCCTCACTCCCGCCTCACCGTTCGACGAGGCAGAACGCATCCCCCCACCCGACCTGCCTCACCCGGTCAAACGCGTGCGCCAGGACATTCGCGCACTGACACAGGAACAACTGAACCTGTACCGCTCACGCCTCGATGACGTAATGCAGGTGGCCAACGCCGACAGCGGCTCCCCGTGGCAGCGTTACGCCTATATCCACACCAACTGGTGCCTGCATTACCAGGAAGCGTTTGCCCTGTGGCACCGGGCCTATCTGCTGTACCTGGAAGCGCTGATCGACTGCCCCATTCCCTACTGGGACTGGATGGCCGAAGACGCCAGTGTCGACGGCAGCCCCCAGGCCGGCTTGCCCCAGGCGTTTCTCGATGAAACCTACGTGCACCCGCACACCGGCGAGGTTCGCCCTAATCCGTTGCGCTACGCCGCTGCCAAGGACGGTTGTTCGAAGGTCTGTGAAAAAGCCAGGGTACCCGGTGTGGACTGCCGCTTCGTGCAACGCAACCCGCTGTTCTACACCCAGTGCGAGACGCAGCGCGTCGAACGCACCCAGTTGTACGGCATGAGCCGGATTTTCCAGCAACAGGTGGTCGATGCCCTGAAGTTCAACACCTTCAGCCAGCCCCAGGGCGTGCCAGGTTATCCCTGGGCGAACATCCCGGTGTTTGATCCCCCCCAGGAAGATGACCTGTACCCCAACCGCGCGCTGAATTTCGACGGGCTCTACGAGCAGCCCCACGACAACTATCACGGCTGGATCGGCGGCGACATGGCTGACAACGCCTACACCGCGTTCGACCCGGTGTTCAGCTCCTACCACGCCAATATCGACCGGATGCTGGAGGTCTGGATCCGCGCCCACCCGGCAGCGCAGTACACCACCCAGTGCCTGCTCCAGCCGTTTGCCGGCAGCGAGGCCGACGATGTCACCTTCACCAGTGCCGACGCCTGGCGCTACACCACCCTGGGGGACATGGCCCAGGACAGTCGGCATATCGGCTATGACTACGGTGTGCCCGTCGCACCGCCCTTTGGCACCCGCCGCCCGGCCGCAAAAGCCTGCTGCCAGCAAAGTTCGACGCCGATGCAAGCGCAGGAACAAACCGCAAGACTGGGCCCGTGGGTGGTGTTCGACCATGTGCGCTGCACCCACGACACCTACCTGATCGACGTATTCCTCAACCAGCCCGACGCCACGCCGCAGCAGGTGAGCGCCGACAATCCGCACTATGTCGGGCGCTTCAGTCGCATCGGCATGGGCCTGGTGGATGACAAGGGCCGCTGCATCACCCATGGCGTGTCACGCGCGCTGAATGCCGCGCGCACTGCTGCCGCATTGAACCTTCGCCCCACTGACACCACGCAGTTATCCGTGGTGGTGACCCATCTCGATAGTGCCCGGGTGTTGACGCCGCAAGAGTACGCGCCGCTGCCTGGCTTTATCGCCCAACTGGTGTGGGACGACCCGCGCCAAACCGTCGCCGGCCCTGCTCCCAGTGCCGGTTGCTGCTCCGTTTCCACCACAACAACACCTGGAGAATCGACATGAGCACACCCTTCAAACAATTCACCTCTCCCGCCGGGCAAGCTCCCAAGGACTACAACAAGCTGGGCCTGGAAAACCAGTTGCCGCAGTTTGAAACCGACTGGAACAACGACCTCACCGGCTGGACCCAGTCCGCGATCATCGGCAACCCGTGGTCGGGCCTCAATGACGCGCCGCGCTCGGGCTATTACAACCCACTGGTGGAAGGCTACGGCCCCACCACGCCGCCGGCGATTACCTGGGCGCCCTTCCCCAATCGGCTGTGGACGTTTTTCTACAACAACGGCACAGCGGTGATTCCACAGTTGGGCGGCAAGGCCATGTCCATGCAACAGGTGATGGAGCTGACCGACAACGGCCAGATTACGATCAATAACACCCTGTACATGCTCTACGACCCGAACAAGCAAGGCACCCTGCTGCAACTCCCCGTCACTCGCTGCCCGAGCATCGACTGGCAAGGCAAGTACAAGGATTTCTCGCCTTCGGGCCCCCGTGGCTGGCTTGACGAATATTGCGAGTGGTCCATCGTGCGCGATGCCGACGGCAACATGCGCAAGATCACCTTCACTTGCGAAAACCCGGCGTATTTCCTGGCCATGTGGCGCATCGATCCGACTGCTGTACTGGGGCTGTATCGCGACTACATCGACCCGCAGGTGCAACTCGAAGACCTGTACCTGCGCTACACCGCCGACTGCCCGACCGGTAAGGCCGGCGACCCGGTCATCGACCCCACCACCGGTCAACCGGCCTACGACACCGTCAACAAATGGAACGCCGGCACCGCCTGTGTGCCAGGCCAATACGGCGGTGCGATGCACCTGACCTCCGGCCCCAACACCCTGAGCGCCGAGGTGTACCTGGCTGCCGCGGCGACCATCCTGCGGCCATTGAGCAGCAGCCAGAATTCCCAGGCGTTGATCTGCTGCGCGCAATACGGGCAGAACTACCGCAACTCCGATCCGCATATCGGTTTCTCGGCCAACAGCGTGGCAGTGAATAACCGGCTCTCCCTGACCAACCCCATCGGCCTGTACCTGCAACAACCCACCGACTTCTCGGCGTGGAAAGGCCCCCAGGGCCAGGACGTCAGCCAGTACTGGAAAATCACCCGTGGCACCGCCAAATCCGCCGCCAACGGCTCCGACCAGATTCTGCAAGCGGTGTTTGAAGTGCCGGTCAGCGCCGGGTTCTCGATCAACGACATCACCATCAGCGGCCAGCCGATCGACTACGTGTGGGTGATTGCCCAGCAGTTGCTGGTGGGCCTGAGTGTGACAACCACGCCCATCAGCCCGACGCCGGATTCCTGCCCGTGCGTGACGGACCGGGTCAACGGCGTGCAACCCTGGCCGGTACAGCTGCTGCCGCTGGACCTGTTCTACGGGCAGTCACCCACCGACCTGCCGGCCTGGCTGGCACCCGGCACCAGCGGGCAGTTTGCCCTGGTGGTGCAAGGCGCCGACCTCAAGACCACCGCCGAGACGGCGCGGGTGCAATTCTCCAATCCTGGGGTGACGGCGCAGGTCACAAAGTTCCTGCCGGATGCCTCGGCCATCCCCGGGCAAACCAACTCCGGTGGCACCCAGGGCTACCTGCTGACCATCACCGTAAGCCCCACTGCCGCACCGGGGCTGGTGACAGTGCGCGCCCTCAACCCGGGCGAAGCCGATAACCCCAGCGCGACGGAACACCCATGGGAATCCGGATTGGCGCTGGTGCCTGGCGCCTGACTGATACAGTCCATCAGCCGCACCCACCCAGGGTGCGGCTTTACCTGCTTGCAAGGAGCGCGATGATGTCCAGGTTACGCTTGAGTGTTTTATCGCTGCTGACCAGTGTGGTGCTGAGCCTGTTCGCCATGCAGGCCGCCTACGCATCCCCCACTTCCGACGCCGACGCTTGCGTGCAGCAACAGTTGGTGTTCAACCCGAAAAGCGGCGGCTTCCTGCCGATCAACAACTTCAACGCCACCGGCCAGAGCTTCATGAATTGCTTTGGCTGGCAGTTGTTCATTGCCCTGAACTGGCCGGTGAATCCCGGTTGGCCAGCCACACCTGCCCTCGCGGGTGAGCCGGACATGAACAGTACCCTTGCGCAATTCGGCGTACCGACTGCCTCCGGGCAGCCGATGAGCGTGGCGCCGGTATGGGCCAGCTACAAGGACGCCAACGATATCTTCCTGCCCGGCGCGCCCGTGCCCACCGGCTGGGGCGTGCAAACCCTGGTGCCGTCCAACTGCAGCACCCAGGGCAGCCTCAGGGCGATGTCGGTGGGGGCGCGCAAGTTCATGACCGCCACCTCCGAAAGCGCGATCAACGCGCGGCATGGGTTTCACCTGTCCAGCGGCACCCTGGCCTCGATTCCGGACCCGATCATGGAAGCCTCCGGCGGCTGGCTGACGGACCAGTCGCAGAACCTGGTGTTTTTTGAACGCAAGGTGGGCAAGGCCGAGTTCGACTACATCGTCAGCAAAGGGCTGTACGACGCGGCCAACCAGCTGAAAGTCGCGCAGAACCTCGACAACCAGAACCCCGGCGGGCTGTCCTTGCCCATCGGTGAACCCATGCGCTCGCTGCCGCCCAACCCGGTGCCGCAGGAGCAACTGGGAGCTCTGGAGGTCAAGGCAGCATGGCGAATCCTCACCGGCAAACCCGAGCTCTACGGACGTTACCTGACCACCGTCGCCTGGCTCAAAAACCCGGCCACCTTACAGTGCACCCAGCAAGTGGTGGGCCTGGTGGGCCTGCATATCATCAACAAGACCCAGGCCTCGCCCAACTTCATCTGGACCACCTTCGAGCAGGTGGACAACGTGCCGGAACCCGACCAGGTGCCGCCACAACAAACGCCGCCCGACAGCTTTGCCTTCAACAACCCGAACTGCGGCACCGGCCCCGAATGCACGCCGAACGTGGCGCGTATCCAGTGCAAGCAGCAGCATCCGGACCGCGACTGCACCGAGCCGTTTCCACGGGACCAACCCGTGCAGACCACCCGGGAACATCCGCTGCCCACTGAACTGCAGGCGCTTAACGGCGCGGTGCAGGCCAATTTCGCCCAGCAGAGCCAGGGCAAGTCGGTGTTCCAGTACTACAAACTGATCAACGTACTCTGGACCCTCACCCCCAACCCGCCCACCCAGCCGGAACCGGGTGTCAGTGCGCAAGTGCCGCTGTCCTACGGGCCATTTATCAGCCAGGGCAACGTACCGGTGGCCAACACCACCCTGGAGACCTACGTCCAGGGCGATAACTGCAATGCCTGTCACCAGTACGCGACCATCGCCGGCAGCTCGACCCTGGCCTCGGACTTTTCGTTCCTGTTCAACAGTGCCGATTCGGCCAGCAAGAAAAGCCTGGTCAAGCGCGTAAAAGCCTTCCAGACCCTCAAGGACGGTTCACCATAAACGCGACTGTTCAGACCGCTGCTCAAGGTTTCTCGGTGCTGTAAGGCCTTGAGCATTTGGTCCTTGCGCTAGCTCCTGCTGGTTAAAAGAGGCGCCCCTTATCAAGTAACGCCCGAAATGTCCGACAGCCCCCCGCATCTACCCGGTAAGACCGCTCTCGAGGGATATCGTGTGGCCACCCGCCGACCACTCATGACTTTTGGTAAAGAGTCCTTTTCGGATTCAGCGGTTTTTCCGAAGGAACGAGAGGCCGATACTCGACTCCATTGTCCACACCACTTCAGGAGTCACTCATGTCCATTCCCGCATTCGGCCTCGGCACGTTCCGCCTGCAAGGCCAGGTCGTCATCGACTCCGTCAGCACCGGCCTGGAGCTGGGCTATCGCGTCATCGACACCGCACAAATCTACGAAAACGAAGCCGACGTCGGCCAGGCCATCGCCGACAGCGGCATCCCAAGGGACGAGCTGTTCATCACCAGCAAGATCTGGATCGCCAACTTCGCCGAGGGCCAGCTGATTCCCAGCCTCAAGGAAAGCCTGCGCAAACTCCAGACCGACTACCTGGACCTGACCCTGATCCACTGGCCATCGCCGGAAGACCAGGTACCGGTCGCCGAGTTCATGGGCCAGTTGCTGGAAGCCAAGCGCCAGGGCCTGACCCGCCAGATCGGTATTTCCAACTTCACCGTCGACCTGATGAAGCAGGCAATTGCCGCCGTCGGTGCCGAGCACATCGCGACCAACCAGGTGGAACTGCACCCGTACCTGCAAAACCGCACCGTGGCGGAGTTTGCCAAGGCCCATGGCATCCAGATCACTTCCTACATGACCCTGGCCTACGGCGAAGTGCTGAAGGACCCGGTGATCCAGCAGATCGCCGAACGTCATCAGGCAACCCCGGCGCAAGTGACCCTGGCGTGGGCCATGCAACTGGGCTACGCGGTGATCCCGTCGTCGACCAAGCGCGCCAACCTGGCCAGCAACCTCAAGGCTCTGGACCTGACCCTGAGTGACGCTGACATGGCGCAGATCGCCGCCCTGGAGCGTGGCCATCGGCTGACCAGCCCCAAAGGCATCGCGCCGAACTGGGACTAAGCCGCAGGGCTGCCGGACAACTCCCGCAGCCACGGCAACACCCGCAACCCGTCGGTGGCTGACGGCGGGTCGATGATGTCCATGAAGTGTTCAAGGTTGATGCTGTCCGGCGTACCCGGCAGGCGCACCAGCAGGGTTGGTGCGGCGGCCGGCGTGCCCAGTTCGCGGCTATCGTAGACCAGCACATGGCGAATCTGCGGGTGCTGTTCCTGGAAGGCCAGCACCCCGCCGTCGCTGTCTGCCAGCCCGGCGTTGATGATCAGCACATCGAACGGCCTGGCCGGAATCGCCGTGAGGATCCGCACTTCTTCGAAGGTCTGCACCGGAACGATGCGGTAGTAGCCCAGTTGGTTGAGCATTTTTTCGATGTACAGTCGTTGCAGATGCTGTTCATCGGCGATCAGGAGGGTCAGTGCTTTGTTTGGCATGGCGAACACCTGAGCAAGAAGCGCTCGTGAAGGACTGGACGCACTATTTTCCAGACATATTCCGAAGACTAAATAAGGCTTGTTCCACCTTCACGTAGGAGTTGTCCCAAACAACTCAATACCCCTCCGCACCGGTCAAGTCTGATTGCAATACCCCGACAGCGCGTGGTGCAGGTGCGAGAGCGCTTCATCCATGCCATCGACGGCACTGGCCAATTCGTCGCGGGCCTGACGTTCACAAACGCTTTCCAATACCTCGCAGCAAACCATCAGTGCATGGGCCTTGACCATCTTTGCCCCGCCCTTGGTGCGATGGGCCAGGTCATGCAGGCCGGCAAAGTCTGCCTTGCGTTGCAGGTTCACCAGCTGCCCATGGTCTGCCTCGAGGCTGTCGAGCAAGGGCGCCAGCAGCTCCTTCACCGCGTCGATATCCCCGCCGGTCAGTTTCTCAAGGTGGCTCAAGTCAAAGCCTGCCGCCAGCTCATCCGTGGTGCCGGGCGCCACCGAAGGTGTGGCCGTGCGCCGCGCCAGGGCCGCATGCAAATCCTCAAGCCCGGTGGGTTTGAACAGGCAGCCATCCATGCCCGCCTGCCGGCAGCGCTCGGCTTCCTCGGGCTGGGCGTTGGCGGTAAACCCCAGCAACAGGCACGGCGCCAGGCCACGCTCGCCCTCAAGGGTGCGGATATCCCGCGCCAACTCATAACCGTCCTTGAACGGCATATTGCAGTCGGTAATCACCCCGTCAAAATGCCCGGACAGCCACAACTCAAGCCCCTCGACACCATCTTCGGCGGTGGTGATCCGGTGTCCCAGGAAGCTCAGTTGCCGGGCCAGCAGCAGCCGGTTGGCCGGGTAGTCATCCACCACCAGAATGTTCAGCGCGTGGGCCGGCGGAGTTTCCACGGCAACCGGTACGGGCGGCATCAGCGTGCTGTCGGCGACTGCCAGCTCCAGGGTGACATCCACCCGAGTGCCCTGCCCCAGCAGGCTGCTCAATTGCAATTGTCCCCCCATCATCTCGCACAGGTTGCGGCTGATGACCAGGCCCAGGCCCGAACCGCTGCGCGCCGATTGCGCACTGTTGCTGCCCTGGATAAACGGGTTGAACAGGCGCTTCTGGTCTTCGACACTGATGCCGATGCCGGTGTCTTCCACCCACAGCCTGAGGTTCAAGTAGCCGCTGGCAATCGCCGACGAGCCGGACGCGCCAAGCCGCACCCGGCCGTGAGGGGTGAACTTGATCGCGTTGCTCAAAAGGTTCGACACCACTTGCTTGAAGCGCATCGGGTCCACCAGCACGTACCGATCAATCAGCGGGTCGAGCTCCACCTGCAGTACCAGGCCCCTGGCCCGCGCCAGCCCCTCGAAAACCCGCGCCACCGACGCCAGCAACTCGTGCAGGTTCGAAGGCTCGAGGGTCAGGGACAGGTGGCCCGATTCTATACGCGCGATATCGAGGATATCGCCGATCAATTCCAGCATGCCCCGCGACGCATCGGCGGCCACCTCCAGCGCATCGCGGTCGGCCCGGTTCTGCTCGGCGGCTTTCAGGGCCAGTTCGATCATGCCGATCACGGCGTTCATGGGCGTGCGGATTTCATGGCTCATGGTCGCGAGAAACGTGGTCTTGGCGCGGTTGGCCGCGTCGGCATCCTCCTTGGCCTCCTGCAACTGGCCGAGCAGTTGCTGCCTTTCGCTGACATCCACCCAGCCGGCGATCATGCCCACCACCTGCTCATTACCGTCGCGGTACGGCAGCATCCAGTGGTAGATGGTCAGGACCGCACCGCCCGGCACCTTGAGCACGCGGTCCTGGATCTGTGGCTCGCCCCGCTCCATCAAGCGCAGGTAATCCTGATGAAAAGACTCGGCCTGGGGGCGATTGCCGGTGTCGGTCTCGACCACGGTTTTACCGGTCACGTCCTCCAGCTTGAAACCGAACACATCAAGGTAAGCGCTATTGCACGCCATCAGCCGGCCCAGGCGATCACGCACATAAATCGGATGGGGCGTGCCGTCGATCAGCACGCCCATAAAGCGCATCTGATCACTCAGCGCCCGTTCGGCCTCGACGCGCTTGCGTATCAGCTGACGCAGATAAATCGCCCAGCCGAGGGTGATCAGCAACAGCAGCGCCGCCAGGCTGAAACCTTGAATAATCGCATTGCGGTGCCGCGCCCAGTAGCTGTCTTCAACCAATACCTCGCTACGCCAGTGGCCAGCCAATTCGTCCATTTCCTGGGGCGTAATACTCAGCAGCGCCTTGTCGAGGATCGAATACAACTCCAGTTGACTGCGATTGACGCCAAAGGCTATACGGGCCGGCTCGGACCCGACCGTGCTGGTGATCCGCAACCGGTCACGGTACTCGCGGGCAATCATGTAGCGGGCGCTGATCAAGGTATTGACGGCGGCATCGGCACCGCCATCGGCCACCAGCTCCATGCCGTGCTCGGGGTTCTCGACGTCCACGAACTTGATGCTCGGATAGTCCTGGGCGATGCCCTCCTGCAGGCTATTGCTGCCAATCAGCGCCAGGCGCTTGCCGGCCATGTCTTCCAGGGTAAGGGGGCTGCCGTCATCAATGCGACTGACCAACACAAACGGATTGGTCAGGTAAGGCCGGGTAATGCGTACCTTGTCCGTGCGCTCGACGCTGGGGGTGACCACCGCGATCATGTCTGCACCACCGGTGTTGACCCTGTCGATTTGCCGGAGCATCGAGGTGCCGGGAATGAAGTCAAACTTCAATCCCGTGCGCAAGCTGATGCGGGCCAGCACCTCGGCGCTCAACCCTTCGAACGCGCCCTGCTTGTCGATAAATGAAACCGGCAGGAACTTGTCGAGTACCGCGACCTTGATCCTCGGGTTCTTGTCCAGCCAACGCTGTTCACTGGCACTCAAGCGCAGCCGGTCCGCCCCCAGGAACCCCAGGTTGCCGGCACTCCAGCGCCGCAGGATTTCCATCTGCTCGCTGACCGGGATCACCGCCAGTGCCGCATTGATGATCGACAGCAAGCGCGCGTTGTCCCGGGAAAATGCAAACGCGAAGGGATTGACCTCAAGTGACGAGAAGTCGGCCATGCGGACGTTGTTCAGGTGGTTCCTGTTGATCAGGTAGTTGGTGCTGATTGCATCGCCGAGGTAAACATCTGCATGGCCGAACGCAACCGCGCCGATGGCCTCGAAGGTTGAAGGGAACAGCTGGATCCGGGCATTGGGGTAAAACGCCTGCACCGCGTCAGGCTGCATGTAGTGATAAAACATCGCCACACGTTTATCGGCCAGGTCGCTGCTCAGGCCCTGGCTGTCACCCGTGCGGGTGACCAGGGTCGGTTGATCCATGGCATAGGAGCGCGAGAGTACCAACTGCGGGTCTGCCGCCTCGTAGCCGTTGGCAGATCCCACAAAATCCACCTCGCCACGCTTGAGCGCGGTGATGACTTCATCGCGATTGTCGTAGCGGCGCACTTCTATCGTGATGTTCAGCGCATCGGCGATCAGCGACGCGTAATCCGCCGTAATCCCCTCGAGTTCATCGCTGGTGCTCAACTCGAATGGTGCGTAGTCGGGCCCAGAGATCCCCATCAACAACCGGCGCCGTTCGCGCAGCCAGCTCCACTGCGTTTCATGCAACCGTACGGCGGGCGTTTCAATGACGGAATGCCCCAACAGATACAGGGTGCGCGGCTCGCCAAGCGCCAGGCCTTGTGTGCAGAGCGCGCCCAGCAGCACACTTGCGCTGAGCCACAAGACCCGAAAGTTGATCATTTCAGATCAGATGATTGCGCTGGGCGAACTTGGACAAATGCACCACCGACGACATCCGCAGCTTCTCCTTCAGTCGGGTTTTATAAGTGCTGATGGTCTTGTGGCTGAGCAACATGTCCTCGGCAATTTCCTTGTTACCCAACCCCAGCGCCAGCTTCTGCAGTACGGTCAGCTCGCGGTCGGAAAGCTCTGCCACCAGGTCCTGCTCGGTGGATTGCAAATCGTCGCGGCGCACCGAGCTGGTGGGCAGGCTCGGAAAGCAGCTGTAGTTGGACATCACGGCCTTGATCGCTTTTTGCAGCTCATCCAGCTCGCCGGTCTTGGCGACAAACCCCATCGCGCCGGCACGCATGCAGCGGGTGGAAAAAAACACCGCCAGGTAGGACGTCAGCACCAGGATCTTGCACGGCAGGCCCAGCGCCTTGATCCGGCTGATCACCTCCAGGCCACCCAGCTTCGGCATCGCCAGGTCGAGGATGATCAGCTCGGGGCGCTCCTCCCGGGCAATCTGCATGGCATCGGCGCCGTTGCCGGCCTCGAAGATCGTGTCGAAGCCTTCCTGCTTCAGCAAGTAGCGGACGGTTGCGCGGATAAATGGATGGTCATCCACGATTAAAGCTTTGCTCATAAGGCTCCCCTGGGAGGATTCAGTACCGTTACACATCACACGGGACCTATCTACCTGTGAGAAATGACAGTTCCGACGAACGGAACTGAACAGTCCTACAAGCAGCAGTCGGGTCCCTCCATTTGAACAGCGCATAACCCTAGGTAGGCGGCACCTGCGTGCCTGGCTAGTCGCAAGCGCGCAACCTTACCAATGGAACGGCGTAACAACTGAAGGGATAGTCCCAGCTGAATGTAGGATTTTTCCTCACCACAAGCATAGTAAAGAGCCGGTCCCGGGGGCGCCAAGGCGGCCTAGTCGGTGGTACTCGGACTCCAGAACGCTTGCACCACGAGGGCTGAAGTGGAAATACGGGCCACCAGCGCATCCAGTTCGTCACCGTCTACCGAGGTCACGGCCAGCGTCGCCTCGATTTCCACCTCTTCAGGACCAAAGGGACGTACGTCCACATCACTGGCCGGGTAGTTGCAGCGAGCAAGTTCGGCTTCGAGCAAGGCCAACACCGCCTTCTGCTGGGTACGCCGGGCCACCACATACAGAATGTTGGTCACCTCGGCCGACACCACGTCCAGTGGCTGGCGGTTGATGTTATTGACGATCGGGCGCAGCAGCGTGTTGGCCGCCAGCACAAACAGTGTACCGAGCAGCGCTTCGAGGATCAGGTCGGCACCGGCACAGGCACCCACCGCCGCCGACGCCCAGAGCGTGGCCGCAGTATTCAGGCCGCGCACGTTGCCTTCTTCACGCATGATCACACCGGCACCGAGAAAACCGATGCCCGAGACCACATAGGCCACGACCCGCACCGCCCCTTCGGCGCCGCCCAGGCGGTTGGCCATGTCGACGAAAATCGCCGCTCCCACCGCCACCAGCACGTTGGTGCGCAGCCCCGCCGTGCGCTGGCGGTACTGACGCTCAAACCCGATCAGGCCACCGAGAATGAAGGCCGCGGTGAGGCTGACCAGCGTGTCGATCAGCGAGTTGAGGTTGATGTTGTTGATTGCTTGCATAGGCGTCTTCCCTATTTATTACCAGCCAAACTTACGCGAGGAAACCTTCGGCCAGGTACGACCATCCTGGGCCGTGATTGAGTCACGGGCACGACAGGACAGGCCCGCCCGTCGCAAACGACAGGCGCGTCCGCAGTACCGCGATGCAAGGCATCACGTACTGTTAAGCGTCGATGAGAGGGAATTCGGAATCGGGCCAGGACTGGCCGCCATCGAAATGCCGCTTCTCGCTTCTGGGCGAGACAACGGCATCGGAAAAATGCGCGTTATCTTGCCAAGTATGTGCCGGTTATCGAGACCGGCCGACGACTGTCACTCGAACAAGTACCCACTGAGGGTCTCCGCTATTGATGAAAACGCGCGAAGCTTACGCTCCGAATTAATGAGAGTAAACCGTAGGAAAATTTACCCGATGGGTTTGGGCAGGTTCTTCAGGGAGGGTTCAGGTACGCACCACTGCGCAGCTCTCCCCTCCGTAGCAGCTGTCGAGCCCAAGCGAGGCTGCGTCGGCCACACTGCGATCATCAAGCCAGACACTCCACCGAGTCGCCGAACGCAGCCTCTCCCAGGCTCGACAGCTGCTACGCAGAAGACGGTCGATCACGCTCCACCAGCGCCAAATACTCATTGATCGCCCCACCCGCCAACGCCTTCACCTGAATGGAAACCCGATTCACCTGCCGCTCCATCTCGATGCCATCCCGAGTCCGCACCTGAACATACCCAAGCCGGGGCCAGAACCGCTCAGCCTTGACGTTCCCCACCACCACCGTCAACCGCAACCAGCGTGCGCCCAGGCTCACTACCCAATCCTGGAAATCGGCATGCAACTGCCGCGCAAAACCGCTGCCATGCAACGGCGTGGCCACCAACAGCAACCCGATATGCCAAACCCCGACCGCCAACAGATCCGACGCCACATTCACCACCGCAACCAACTGCCCTTCGGCATTGCGGTAGCCAATCCAATACATCCGCGTGTAGCTCCAGGTGTCGGGCAGTTCAAGAGTCAACTCATCCCGAGCCTCCGTGGGTGTGGCTGGCTCACCGTTGACCGCGAGAAAATATTCCGGGGCTGCTTCGAAAAAGCGCTGCAACTCGGCTTCACCCTCAAGGGTCAGCTCAACTACCCGAATGCCCGCTATCGAACTGCGCGGCAACTCCCCTGCTTCAACAACATCCATGTTCACCGCCCCTCAATCATCCCGCGTCAGTACTTCCAGCAACTCAATCTCAAACCGCAAATTACTGTTGGGCGTGATATGCGCCCCCATCGAGCGCTCGCCGTAGGCCAGGTGCGCCGGCACGAACAACGTGCGAATGCCGCCAACTTTCATGCCCATCAGCCCCTGGTCCCAGCCCTTGATGACGCGACCGGTGCCGATCACGCACTGAAACGGCTTGCCGCGTTCCCATGAGGAGTCGAACACCGTGCCGTCTTCCAGAGTGCCGGTGTATTGCGTGGTGATCAGGGCGCCTTTGACCACGGTTTTGCCGTCGCCGAGGCGGATGTCGGTGATTTCCAGTTCGGTGCTCATCGTGCTCTCCCGCTATCCAAAGTCACAGCCAATGCCAGAACCGGCTCCAGAACCCACGCCCCAGATCATTCTTGCAGCCCGCATATTGCGCCGCATACATCTGCGAACGCGCCTGCACCTTCCCCGCCACCGGCATCAGCCAGGCTTTGCTCGCGTAGGTACGCTGCCGGTAACCGCCCCAACCTTCGTGGTAATTCAGGTACTGGCCGTAGGCATCGTATTTGTATACGCCGTTGATGGTGTAGGTCTTGTCCATGTACCAGCCGACAAAGTCGATGGCGTCGTCAAAGTCCTGCCGGCTGGCGCCGTAGCGTCCGGTGCTTTTCTGGTAGTCGCTCCACACTTCGTCCTTGGCCTGGGCGTAGCCGGAGGCCGTAGACACACGACCCCAGGGGATGATCCACAGCAGGTACTTGCGTGGGGTCTTGGCGTCCTGCCGGAAGCCCGATTCCTGATACATGATCGCGAACGGCACCTGGATCGGCACGCCCCAGCGCGCCTGGGTCACCTTGGCGGCGTCGTACCAATCGTCTTTTTCGCGGAAGATGCCGCAGATGTCGTTGGGGGTGCGGGGTGGCGAGGTGCCGCATCCCGCCAATAAGGCGGTGAGCAGCAACAGCCCTGCGGTTTTTCCTGCGTTCAAAAGCTCACCGTCTCGTCGTGCGCGTAAAAAGCCGGCAGTTTACGCCTTCACCCGGGGTGATGCCGATATGGCATGACGAACTTTCATAATTGCGCACCCGAACAAGCGCAAATCTGTGACATTTCCCTTTCCTTTGCAGGACGCTTCCTAGAAAATCCTGCCCCCTTGCGCCGCTCAAATCACATGGCTAGTCTCCGTCGGTCACTGCCAATTCAGTGACTCTGGTTTGGTAGACCACGATGTGATTAGGCGCTAGGCGCCCCCTTCTGCAAGGCGCTTTTTTTCGGCCCTGCGTTATGGTGGCCGTGCGTAGGGCACCTTCGGGTGCACCGGGTCCTAATCACCGGTCTACCAACCTGCGTACGGCCATCACCCTAAAATCGTTTGGTAGCGATGGTGGTGACCCTCCAACTTAGATTAGGAGTTGAACCATGGGCAAGATTGTTCCAGATCCACCTTTTAACCGTTCCGAAGATTGCTCAGACCTTTCCGCAAAACACGTCGCGTACATGCGAGCGCTGGACCATTACCTGAACCCTGCCCTGTCTCTCAAAACGAAAGAACCAGCACTATTCGCCGTTGACTCTGATACCAGTTTTGAAAGCGCCCTTACTCACACCAGTAGCTTGCTGCATTGTGCGTCAGTCACAGCACAACAAGCTGGCGACCAGTTGGATGGAGCGTCACGAACCTTGGTGATTTCAGTGATGCATCTGGTGGATATGGCACTCGTGATGGTTGACCGGGCGGTGGATTGTTTGCAGCCTCGTTAGAAGGCGACGGCAAGGGGCAAAACCCTTGCCGTAATCTATTGAATCCGTCGCGCAAAGCGAAGCAAAACATACGAACCCAGTGCACAACTCAAATCATCGAAAAAGCATGACGTAAAAATGATGTATGGCACACGGTAGCAAGAATCGCTCGCAGGCTCATCGCACATCCTACTGTCCCGCAGCACTAACTCATTCCTCTGTTGCAAAAAAAAAATGGCGAAAAGCGCCTCATAACGCTCTCCGCCATCTTCGATAGCATTCGAGTCGAGGATATGAAAATATAATGGCATATTGCCCAGGACCGGGCTTGATCAACAGATGAAGTCAAAACCTTTTTGAATGACAAACGCCGACAGCTACGGGATACCGAGTGACGATGGAAGATTTTAATGACGTTGAAAGACTCAACCAAGAATGGATAACTTTAAACGCAATTCGAGGCATGATAAAAATTGCAACAAAGGGAGATATGTCGAAAGGAACATATGATAACTCCCTTGAATTTGGCGGCCAGCTTTACCCTGATCTTTTGGGACCTGAAAAAAGCCTCCTTAGAAGAGAGCGCGAAAGCGATACCGTCAAAGAGTTTCGTCAACGAGCCGAATTGCAGTCATTAAAGCTCAACAAAGAAGTCACAGCACTCGAACTCTTAGAGCAAGAAATCGAAGAACTTAACTCTCTTCTCCCACTCGCCAAGAGAGACAAAGAAAACCTCAAAAACACTGATCAACTTAAAAGAAAACTTTCAACGTATGAAAAAGCAAGGGAGGAACTTACACCACTAGGCCATAGTGAAAACAAGTTAATATTTAGAGACGCCTACAATGTTGACCGAAAGCTACCAGAACTGACCAATGGAATCGGAAAAAAGGATTTTCAGTTACCTGACGGGAATCACCTTCGCCTAAGAGTTCTACATCCTGACCAACCTGAGCACATCACTGGTGCGGACATCATTTATGAGCGCCACGACTACGAAACAGAAACTGTGAGCGTAGTAGTGGTTCAATACAAAATATGGGACGGAAAGAAAATCTACCTTTCTGATGAAAGATTGAACAAACAGCTCGAACGCCTAACTTGCTTCACATGCGGCAAAGGATTGTGCAAAGATATTGAGAACGAAGCCCCCTACAGATTCCCTCACTGCTCGGCGTTTTTGCGTCCAACTGACAAGTTACAGAACCCTAATCAAAAGCTAATCTCTTCCGGCGAACATTTACCGATATGCAAAATTGACAAACTAAGAAGCGAAATTAAAGAAGTTGAAAGCAGAGGAAAATTAGAGTATGAAAAAATTCGTTCAACCTCACTTTCTAGTGAACTATTCGAGCACATGTTCAACAGAGGGAAAATTGGCTCAAAACCTCTAACATACGACGAGCTAAAAGAACTATACAAAGACTCCTCTATAATTGACAAAAGCGAAACAGTAGTAATCTATGCCCAAGAATTTTAGAAAAATAAGACACCAACCAACTTTTACATCGTTAGGCAACGACCTCAAAAATAAAAGTGACGAGCTAACTACAGTCGCGGCTCATTCCCTTCTCAAATTGTCGCCTCGATTCCGTTGAGCTCATGATGATGTGGCGAGGGAGCTTGCTCCCGCTGGAGCGCGAAGCGCTCCCGGACCGGTTGACGCGGTATGCCTGAGGCACTGTGATCATCGGTTTCGGGGCGGCTGCGCAGCCCAGCGGGAGCAAGCTCCCTCGCCACATTTTGGTGGGTGGCTCAGGCAGTGACGACCGCCGTCAGTTCCAGTTCCAGCAGGCCGTTGCTGGGTAATCCCGCCACGCCCACCGCCGAACGCGCATGCCGGCCGTGCTCGCCAAACAGCTCAATCAACAGTTGCGACGCGCCGTCGACAACCTTGGAGAAGCCCTGGAAACCTTCCCCGCCAAACACAAACCCGCGAACGAACAGGATGCGCTCGACGTTCTCCAGCCCTACCGCCTGGTCCAGCACGCTCAAGGCCCGCAGCACACAGGTCCGCCCTGCTTCGTTGACCAACTCCGTAGAGGTCTGGTCCGTCACCGGCCCGGTAATCACGCTGTCACCCTGCCGACAAACCTGCCCGCTGACATACGCCACGCCTCCATGAATCGTCACTGGCACGTAGTCTCCCTTGGGGCTCGGCGCCTCGGGTAATTCCAGCCCGAGGGCTTGCAGTTTTTCGCGCACGCTCATGCCGGTTCCTCGACAAATTCCACATGCCCACCCAGCCAGCAACCTTGCACCTGCCCCGCTGCATCCCGGCGAAACCGCAGGGAGATTTGCGAAGGTCGGCCCATGGCCCGGCCCTGGCGGATGTGCACTGGGCGATCATCTGCCGTCACCAGGCCATTCTCCAACAAGCCAAACGCCAACGCGGCAGCCGCGATGCCGGTGGCGGCGTCTTCCGGGTAACCCGAGGACTTGGGAAACTGCCGCGCATCAAATTGTCGCCCGTCCAGATCCGATGGCGCATAGGGGTACAAACCGGTGGAGCCGATGCGCTCGCACAGTTGCTGCATCCGCCGGTAATCCGGTTTCAGGCTATCCAGTACCGCCACGCTTTTCAGCGCGATCAGGGTTTTCACCCGGCTGGTGCAAGCGTTCTGGATCGGCAGCGGTGCCAGTTCGTTGGAAGTGATGCCGAGCACCGACAGAATCTCGGCCTCGACTTCGGCATCGTTCAACGCCTCGACCTGGCCCTTGGGCTGGCTGATTTCCACCTGGATATCCGGGGTGCCCGCAGCGGTGATCCGCGCATCCACCGGACCGCTCAGGGTCGATAACGTCAGGCGGTCCTTGTGCAGCATGCCCAACCGATCCAGCAGCCACACCGCTCCCACGGTGGCGTGGCCGCACATTTCCATCTCGTGGTTGGGCACCCAGAAGCGCAAGGCAAAATCGAACTCGCTGCCAACCGGTGCGGCGAACACGAAGCCGCACTCATGGCCATAGTCGCGGGCGACTTGCTGCATGTCGGCATCGCTCATGCCATCGGCGACGGCCACGGTTGGCGCGGGGTTGCCGCCACGGGCGGTGGCGGGAAAAACATTGACCAGGTGAACCTCGGGCGTCATTTCGCCTCTCCCTGAAGGGTGGAAACAGTCGGCGCCACGGCGTCGACGATGGAGTTGGTGTAGACCTGCTGCGGGTCGAGTTCGACCGGGTCGCTCTCCACAGCGTTCATGAAGCGAATGTTTTTCTCAACGCCGTCTTTCTCGATGCGCGGCGTGGCCGGGTAGGACGGCAGCGAAGCGGTCCAGGCAGCATTGAAGATGGCGGCGTCGGTGTGGGCGAAATACGGGCGTACCGACTCGCGGGCCTTGTCCGGGTCGCTGGCAATCAGGTGTTCGGCACGCCACAGGGCGCGGACCATTTTTTCGGCCGTGACCTTGTTGCTGGCCAGCCAGTCTTCACGGGCAATCATCGCAGTGAAGAGGAAGCCGTCCAGGGGTTTGTATTCGCCCTTGGCCAGGTCCATCAACACAAAGCCGCCTTGCTTCTCGGCGGTGGTGATGGTGGGTGGCGACAGCGAGAAGCCGTTGATGCTGCCCTGGGAAAACGCCGCGAGCATGTTTGGCGCGCCGCCGATGGGCATGATGGTGAAGTCTTTGTCCGGGTTGAGCCCCGCATCCTTGGCCAGGTAGCGCACCAGCATGTCGGTGGTGCTGCCAGGGCCGGTGACGCCGATCTTCAAGCCCTTGAGAGCCTGGGCACGGGCGGCCAGGGATGAGGTGGCCGACACGCCGGCCTTTTGCGCCGAGGCACCGTCGATCACCACGGTGCTGCCGAACTGGGTTTGCACGGCGGCGAACGCCTGGACATTCTGGCCTTTGGTGCGGGCGCGCACCGCGACGGCGGGCAGGCCGACGTATGCATCCGCATCACGCCCCAGCACGGCGGTGAGTGCTGCCGAGCCACCTTTCTGGAATACGATGACGTCCACATTCAGGCCTTCATCGGCGAAGTAGCCTTGCTTCTGCGCGACGTAGATCGGCACATAGAGGAAGCCTTCGCTGGGGAACGCCAGGGTGACTTTAGTCAGGTCCCGGGCCTGCGCGGCGGGCAGGCATGAAGCGAGTAAAACGCTGGCGATGAACAGTGGTTTGAACATGATCAAGCTCCACAAAAATAAGGGGTTAAACCGCAACTTCACGTTCCGCTTCGTTGGCCTTCCACGGCATCAACTTGCGTTCGGCCAGCTTCACCGCCGTGTTCAGGATCAGCGCGAGGGCGATGATGCCCACCAGTGCGGCAAATACACCGGCGGTATCGAACTGCGAGGCTGCATCCGAGAGCAGGTAGCCCAGGCCCCGGTTGGCGGCGATGATCTCGCCCACCAGCGCGCCGATCAGCGCATAGGGCACCGACAGGCGCAGGCCGGTGAATACCCAGGTGAAAGCGGACGGGATGACCACCATGGTCAGCAGGTCGCGCTCCTTGGCGCCCATCAGGCGCAGGATGGTCAGTTGCTCGCGGGACACGTTGCGCACGCCGCTGTAGGTGTTGAGGAACACCAGGAAGAACACCACGGCCGCGGTCAGGATGACTTTCATCGGCAAGCCGATGCCGAACCAGAGGATGAACAGCGGCGCCAGCGCGACTTTCGGCAAACTGTAGAAGGCGGTCAGGAACGGGTCGAGAATATCCGCCAGCAGCTTGGCGCGGCCCAGCACCAAACCGGCGATCAAGCCTGCGAGGGAGCCGAAGAAAAAGCCCAGCACGGCTTCCAGGGTGGTGATGCCGGCGTGATAGAAGAACACCCCGTTCATGAGGATTTTCCACAGGCTTTGCGCCACCGCCGAAGGCCGGCTGATGAAAAATTCCACGCCGAACCAGCGGGACACACACTCCCAGAACACCAGCAGGAAAATCAGGAACAGCAAGCGATAGACCTGGATCATACGACCTCCAGCGAGTGAGCCAATGAGGCGGGATCGGCAGCACCGGCGACGTCGGGCGCCAGGCGTTTCCAGAGGGCGGCGCAGAGTCCCACGTAGCGTGGGTCGGAGCGCAATTGCACCAGGTTGCGTTCACCGCCCAAGGGAATATCGAGCACATGGTCGATGGTGCCCGGGCGACCGGCGAACACCACGCAGCGGTCCGCCAGCGCGATGGCCTCGTCGACATCGTGGGTGACGAACAGCACGGTTTTATTGAGCTTGCGGCACAGGCGCAAGAGTTCGGTCTGCAGGGTCAGGCGCATCTGCGCATCAAGGGCGCCGAAGGGTTCGTCCATCAGCAGGGTTTCCGGGTCGCTGGCCATCAAGCGCGCCATGGCCGCGCGTTTGCGCATGCCGCCGGAAAGCTGGTTGGGGTAGCTTTCGCCAAAACCGGTGAGGCCCACCAGCGCCATCAGCTCCTCGACGCGACTGTCGATCCGGGCCTTGGGCATGCGGCGGATTTGCAGCGGCACGGCGATGTTGCCGGCCACGGTGCGCCACGGCAGCAAGTGGTCGGCCTGGGTCATGTAGCCGACACGGGTGTTGACGCCCTTGACCTCGGCGCCGTCGTAATGCACCTGGCCCTCCGTGGGGCCGAAGAGCCCGGCGGTCATGTTGAGCAAGGTGGACTTGCCGCACCCCGAAGGGCCGACCAGGGTGATGATTTCGCCCCGCTGAACTTCAAGCGATACGTTGCGCACGGCCACAAACTGGCGGCCCTCGACTTTGAAGCTTTTTTGCACCCCTGCGAAGCTGATAAAGGGTTTTGCACTCACCGCCCCTCCTCGTCCGGTAGGCCGGACTTGTTTGTTGTTGACGGGGTGAGGATGAACGGATGACGGATTTGCGGCGCACGGGATCGGGCCGGATCATGCGCGGGATCGGGACATCAAAAAAGTTGAGGCGGTATCAGCCGCGGCGCCACTCATCCGGCGACACGCCCAGCACCCGGCGAAACACATGGGCCAGGTGTGACGGTGACTCATAGCCGACGTTATTGGCGATCTCCAGCACCGACATGCGGGTGTGCCGCAACAACGTCTGCGCGCGCTCCAGGCGCAGGCGCTGGACGTACGCCAGCACCGTCTCGCCGGTGTGCAGCGCGAACAGCCGGGTCAGATGGCGGCGCGACATGTGAAACGTCTCGGCGATTTCATCCAGCCCCGGCGCATGTTCGAGGTTGCCTTCCACGTACGCCTTGACGTCACGCACCAGCATGGCGCCGTGGCGCTCGGTAGATGAGCGTTGCAGACTCGGCTGGCTGAGGGAAATCGCCAGGCATTCGAGCAGCAGCAGGTGATCGGCCTGGGCCACCTGGCGGCAGCGGTCGATGTACAGGTCGGGTTGGCTGAAGGCTTTTTTTGCCAGGAGCAGATGGTGCAACGGCGCGGAGGTTTGCCAGATGCCCAGGGTGGGCACGCGCAGCAAGCGGTTGGCGTCACCGGACAGGTCACGCAAGGCGTAGTGCATGTAGTCGGGGTCGACGTAGAACGCCACGTGGCCCTGGCTGGCGGTGAGTGACGAGGAGGAATGGCTGGATTGCGGCGGCACCAGTACGAACTGGCGGTCGATCACCGAGGTGGTGCGCCCGCTTTCCTCATCCTTGAAACGCAACAGGCCGTGCTCGGGCACCATCAGCATGAATTCGTCGTGGGCATGGGCCCCGGTTTCATAGGCGCCGTTGGAGTTGAAGACGCTGTAGATGTCGCGCATCGCCAGGCACTGCCAGTGGATGTTGGAGTGCTGACACTAGCATGTTTGGTGCCAGCGAAGCATTGTGGCGAGGGAGCTTGCTCCCGCTGGACCGGGCTGGCGCTCCAGTGCGTAGCGCTCCCCTCTTTTTTGGGGCCGCTTCGCAGCGCCCAGCGGGAGCAAGCTCCCTCGCCACATAAATCACCTCAGGTCATGATCAGGCCAACGGTACACGACGGGTGGAAATCGCCAGGCGACCCACGCCGAAGCTCAACGCTGCGCCCAGCAGCAACATCAACAAGGTGCTCCACGCAGCACGGGACAGTTGCTTGGCCGCGACTTCACCGGCTTCACGGGCTTTCTGTTCAGCCTGTTGCTTCAGTTCGTCAACCTTCTGCACGGCCTGCTGGTAGGCCTGGGCGTAGTTGTCGACAATCTGGGTGGCCTCAGCCTGGCTCTTGCCGGTACGGGCCGCAACAATGTTGACCAGTGCCTGCTTGTCCGCCGCGTTCAACGCCGGCTCACCGGAAGCCTTGACCCGCTCGAACCACTGCTTCAATTCATCACCGGCCTGGGCTGGGTTGGTCGCCGCATCGTTGGCCGATTGCTTGCCATCCGCAGCGGCTTGATCGGCTTTTTGCTCAACGTTGGCCGGGTCCAGTTCAGGCTTGCCGCTCTGCTTGAGCAGTGTGTCGAGCTGGCCTTGCAGGCTGTTCCAGTCCAGCTTGATGCCCTGCTCATTCAGTTGCTGCTTGACGCTGTCGCTGATACCCGGCGCCACGGCGGCGATCCCGCTGCCGGCAGCCGACAGGCCCTTGCCGACGACATTGCCCGCCGCCCCCACAACGCTGGTGGCCAGCGCGGCCAGCAGCCAGGTGGTGAGCAAGGTGGTGATGGTCCAGCTCAGCACGCCGTGCAGGCCGCCGCGATCCGGCGCGGTGCGCCCGGCCACGAATGCACCGGCACCGATTGCCAGCAGCGTCGAGACAAACAGCCAGATCCCGGCACCGGTGCCGAAACCGCTCAGCGGGTTACCCGCGGCCATCGGGTCTACCGCACTGGCGCCAATCGCGGTGCCAAGTACGCTCAATACCAGATAGGTCACCAGGGCAATTGCACTACCGGCCAATACCGAGCCCCAGGACACACGAAACAGCGAACGGTTGGTTTCATAGACAGTGGTCATGTTAAATCCTTTGAACAGTGGGTAGGTGGCCAGTTTGGCGAGGCACCTGCCCTGCGGTCTCGACACAATTGCACTAGGCGCACTGGTGCATTCGCACCCCGCGCCGGGCACTTTCTCTGCACTATCCTGAGCCTCAGGTGTCGTACTTCCCATGCGACTTACCCCAGGAGAAACCATGAGCCAGGCCGTCCTCGCCAAAGAAACCAACCGCCGCCAACTGCAGCAGATCATCTCCGGCTTGTCCGACGGCGTGATCCTCGCCGAGGCCGACCAGACCATCCTCTGGGCCAATGAAGCCGCGCTGCAGATGCATGGCGTGGATAAAGTCGAAGACCTGGGTGCCAACACCAAGGAATACGCCGCGCGCTTTGCCTTGCGGTATCGCAACAACCACCCGTTGGTGCTGGAGAATTATCCTCTGAGCCGGGTGGCAGACGGTGAAGAGTTCAGCGATGTGGTGGTGGAAGTCACCCCCACCGGCGACGAGGAAAAAGTCTGGGTGCATCGCCTGCGCAGCCTGGTGCTCGACGACGCGTCGGGCGAGCCGGAATTGCTGGTGTTGATCCTGAGCGACGCCACCGAATGGGCCAGCGCCGAACAGCGCTTCGAAAAGACCTTCAATGCCAACCCGGCGCCGGCGGTGATTTGCCGCCTGAGCGACCTGCGCTACATCAAGGTCAACCAGGGCTTCCTGGAGATGACCGGCTACAACCGCGACCAGGTGATCGGCCACTCGGTGTATGAACTGGACGTGCTGGAACAGGCCGAAAACAAGGACCTGGCCGTCAAGCGCCTGGGCGAAGGCGCGACCATTCCACAGATGCAAGCCGAACTGAAACTGCCCGAAGGCGGCAGCAAACTGGTGATCGTGGCCGGCCAGCCGCTGGACATGAATGAGGAAGACTGCATGCTGTTTTCCTTCACCGACCTGGAGCCTCGCCGCAAGGCCGAAACCGCCCTGCGTCAGAGCGAGGAACGCTTCGCCAAGTCGTTCCGCCTGACGCCGGTGCCGACCCTGGTGTGCAACGCCGCCAACCGCCAGGTGGTGGATATCAACGAAGCCTTCATGACCATCACCGGCTATACCAGTGAAGAACTGATCGGCAAATCCATCGAAGACATCGACTTTATCGACAGCCCCCAGGCCTGCACGCAACTGTTCACCACCCTGGAAAAAGCCGGCAACCTCGACGGCCTCGACCTGAAGATCCGCAAGAAAGGCAATGAGCTGATCGACTGTGTGCTGTCTGCCGACACCGTCAGTATCCAGGATGTGCCCTGCTACCTGCTGGTGCTGATGAACATCACCGAACGCAAGCGCTCCGAGCTGGAACTGGTGGCCGCGATCGAGGAAGTGATGCAGGACGCCTCATGGTTCAGCCAGACGCTGATTGAAAAACTGGCCAACGCCAAGAGCGTCAACAGCCCCAATGTACCGAACATTTCCTTTACCGACCTGACCGCCCGCGAGCGCGACGTACTGGGGTTGATTTGCGAAGGCCTGGCCGACAAGGAAATCGCTTCGCGCCTGAAACTGGCACCCAACACCGTGCGTAACCATGTGGCCACGGTGTACTCCAAACTGGGGGTGCATAGCCGTAGTGCAGCCATCGTGTGGGCCCGTGAGCGCGGGCTGTTTGCCGGTGAGTTGCGGGTTAAAAAGCCGAAATAGAGTGCAAATGCACTAGTGCGACCGGTGCAAATTCGCCTTATTGCACGGGGGTGCACTGCTTAACCTTGAAGGGTGGGCACAGGGCTTCGGGTCCTGTGCCGTTGAGATGTCATGCCCTTTAAGGAATCCATCATGAAAAGCGAACAAGTCAAAGGCGCCGTCGAAAAAGTGGCCGGCAAGGCTCAAGGTTTTCTGGGTGATCTGACCGGTGACGAACGTCTCCAGGCCGAGGGTGTAGCTCGCCAGGCCGCTGGCCAGTTGCAGCAAACCTACGGTGACGCGCTGGACACCGTCGGCGATTTCGCCAAGCAAAAACCCCTGGCAACGGTTGCGATCGTCGCCGGTGTCGGCCTGCTGCTGGGCCTGTTGCTGCGTCGTCGCTGAGGAGAACCCTGATGTTTACGCTCTCCCAACTGCGCAACTGCATCGAAGAGGCCCTGTCGCCCCTGACCTGCGAATTCACCCTGTGCCGTGACGCGTCGTTGACGCTCAAGGTCTTCGACGCCGAAAGCGGCCGGGTGGATTTGGTGGTCACCGGGATCAGCGTCAACAAGCTGCAGACCCCGCAGGAAGTGGAAAAGATGGTCGAAGAGTTGCGGTACGAATTGCAGAGCAACACCGTCGGTAAACTCAGGCTGGATGACCTGCCGCTGCGCCCTTTGTAGGAGCGGGCTTGCTCGCGAAAAACGCCCAGGCACCGCGTTCATTCAGGCGTGGCGCGTTATCGTTGACGACCTTCGCGAGCAAGCGTGCTCCTACAGTATGTCGCGGGCTTTCAACGACGCCCCGATAAAATAGAACACCCCTCCCCCGACAATGAACGCTGCCAACATGTAGAACATGTAGTGGGCCGGCAGGTTGGCCAGCACCAGCCCGCACAGCACCGGCCCCAGGGCAGCACCGAGGTTGGAGAGGTTTTGCGCCCCGTAGTACATGCCCCGCAGGTTGTCCGGGGCGATGCGGTCGATGAACATGTACTCGGCCGGAAACACCACGATTTCGCCCACGGTGAAAATCGCCATCGCCAGGATCCACCACCACACGTTGCTCGCCAGAGCAAAGCCAATCACCCCCAGCATGAACATGCCCAGGCCGAAGATCAGCCACTGGCTCAGGTAGCGGTGGGAAATGCGCCGGCCAATCGCGTATTGCAGGGCAATCACCAACACCGCGTTGGTGGTGAGTACCGCGCTGATGATGGTGTAGGTGTATTCGGCGGTAGTGGTGGTCACCAGGTACTGCGACAGGTACGCGGTGAACTGGCCGAACACCACGGCACTGAGCAGGCCGCCGACGGTGAAGCACACCAGTCGGTGATCCCGCAGCAATACACGCCCCACCGCGAGGAACGACACCGGCTTTTGCGTGGTGTCTACCGTGGCCAGCGTGCGGTCGCCCCAACGCCAGTACAGCAGGAAAAAACCGAAGCCCAGGACCGCCGACAGGATAAACGGCAAGCTGATATCGAGCTTGGCCACCATCGCGCCAAAAAACGGCCCTACGGCATAGCCGATATTGGTCAGGGTGTACTTGATGGAAAACGCTTCGCTGCGCTCATCTTCCGGCAACAGGCTGGCAAACCCGGACTTGATCGCGATGTCGATCACCGCGTACGCCAGGTTGATCAGGATCAGGCAACTGTAGAACGACCAGATTTCCCGGGCCAGCACCGTGCCGATAAACCCCAGGGCAAACACCACACTCAAGCTGAGCAATAGCCTATAGCTGTCGATGCGGTCTACCAGGAAACCGCCGTAGACACTCAGCAGCGAGCCGACGATCAGCGAGCTGCCGATCACCAGGCCGACCTGGCTGATGTCGAGGGCAAAGTGGTTGGTGAGGTAGATCACCAGGTACGGAAAGGTGATGGCCTTGGCCAGGGTGAGGATCAGCGTGGCCGACAACAACAGGTTCACGGTACGCGGGTAATTTCTTATTGTGGCAAGCATCCTGCTCTCATTCCGGTCAAGGTAAAGGGACCATTGCGGCCCGCAGCGGACGTACCTTAACGCAAAACAAGAAGAAAAAAATGCTGGTTTATGCATTTATGCAAAAATCAAATCCAGCGGGATGAAGCGTGATCACCCATCCCGCTGAACGCTTTATTTTTTAACGGGCGTGATGTCGAGAATCGTGCCGTTGGTGGTTTTGAGCAATACGTACTTGTCGTTCACTCGAGCCCACTGGCTGTCTTCTTCCGGCTGCTTCAGGCCACGTTTCTTCCAGTCGGCAATGGCCGACTCCTTACGCATCAGAATGTCTGGCGCGCGGTCTCCCGTCTTGAGGTCGCGGGTATTGATATTCGAAGGCTGCACGGTTTTTTGCGGGGTATCCGCGGCCTGGACGGTGAGACTCGCGGCGGACAGGCTCGCGGCAACCAGCAGGCAGGCAACAAGGGATTTGGACTTCATGGGCACTTCCTTCAATGAATGACGCGTAAAGATTCCGACCGCAGCGGCGTGGAATCATTCAGCGCCGTGATGGAAGCGGCAGATGGATGGGCGGCCAGCGACCGGGCCGGCGATTAATCAGATAAGATTGGTTCTTTTTTCCAGCCGCTCAGGAATTCCAATGACTGGTACCCACGTCATCATCATTTTCGTGACCGTTGTCACCTTGCTCGCGCTCTACGTGTTCGGCACCTACAGGGAACTGGTGGCCCTGCTCGATCGCTGCAAAAAAGCCTTCGGCCAATTCAAGGAGGCCGAACAACAATTGGCGGCGGCGCAAAATGCCTCGTCACCCACCACAGAAATCGCCAGCCTGGAAAGCCGTGTCGCGTTCACCCGCCAGCTCTTCCACGACTCGGTCAACAACTACAACACCTACAAGCACAAGTCGCCGACCTCGGTGGTGGCCGAGCTGCTCGGGCATCGTGATGATGTCAGCCTGTCGGGGTTCGAGGCCAAGCGTACGGCCTGACCTGCCGGCGCTTACACAGGTGCACGCTGACGTGTCGGCGTGCCCTGATGAAACACCATCTGCCACTGCCCGCCGCTTTCGCGCCACACCGAACTGCGCAACGACTCCCCCGCCGCATTTGCATCCGTCGCCGCGCGCTGGCAGCGATACGTCACCAACGCCACGCCTTCGGCCAGCACCTTCATTGCAAAGTCACTGACGCTTCGGGCTGAAAACACCTCATCCTGCAGCCCCTCGATCACCTCGGCCTTGCTGCCCCACACATTGCCGCTGGCACCAAATTCGACGAAATCATCCGCCAGCAGCACCGACAACCGCGCCGCATCTGCACGGGTGGTGCATTGGTGCAGCTCCTGTTCCAGGCGGCGTAAATGCTCTGCCAACTCCATACCCATTGCCCTCGTGAAATTAATCCTGTAATTTTTCATGAAATTTCCTGATAAGAATTTCACGAAGCGCCCATGGACAAGCAAGAAGAACTCGACGCCCTGGCGATCCTGATCCACGACCTGCGCAAGCACAAGAAGCTCACCCTGGCGCAACTGGCGCAAAAGATCGAGCGTTCCGTGGGTTTCCTGTCCCAGGTTGAACGCGGCCTGTCGCGCCCGACCGTGGCCGACCTCACAGCCATCAGCCACGCGCTCGGTGTGCCCACCACCTATTTCTACAGCCTGTCCAAACCCAAGGCGGTGGACTGGGTCACCCGCCCCAACGAACGGCGCACGGTGTATTACGCCAATGGCATCACCGACATCCTGGTGTCGCCGAGCATGCACGGCGCGTTCTCGATCCTCGACAGCCTGCTGGCCCCCGGTGCCAACAGCGGCGAACAAACCATGAGCGACCGTGCCGAACAGGCCGGTTACGTGCTGGAGGGCGAGTTGACGCTGTGGGTCGAGGGCGAGCCGGACTCGGTCACCCTGGGCCCCGGCGACAGCTTCCACCTGGCCAGTTTTGCCCACTGCCGCTACGGCAACCTGACCGACCTGCCAGCCCGCGTGCTGTGGGTCTATAACTAGGAGCAACACCCGTGAAAAGCCATGCTTCCACGCTTTTGGCCGAAGTCCGGACCTTTCGCCAGAACCATCCCGATGTGCGCTACGTCGACCTGATTGCCCTGGACATTCCCGGGCATTTCTACGGCAAGCGCTACCCGGTGGAGATGCTGGAAAAGGTCGCCGCCGGCAGCCCGTTGAAACTGCCGCAGAACGCGGTGCTGCTGGGTGCCCAGGGCGGCCTGTTCAAGATCGGCGACTATTGCTTCCACGACGGCGACCCGGACGCCAACCGCCGCCTGGTGCCCGGCACCCTCAAGCCGGTGAGCTGGGAGGCGCAGCCGCTGGGGCAGATGTTGATTACCTCCGACGGCACCGAAGCGCCCATCGAATTCGAACCCCGGGAAGTACTGGCCAAGGTGCTGGAACGCCTGCAGCGCAAAGGCATTCACCCGGTGGTCGCGTTCGAGCTGGAGTTCTACCTGTTCGACAAAAAGCTCAGCGACGGCCTGCCGCAATTTGCCCGCGACCCGCTGAGTGATGACGCGGACGACCAGCCCAACTTGCACATCGAGCGCCTGTCACGCTTTGCGCCGGTGTTGGACGATATGGTCGAGACGGCCAAGGCCCAGGGCATCGACATCACGGTGATCACCGCCGAACTCGGCCCCGGCCAGTTCGAAATCAATTTCGGCCACCTGGAAGACGGCCTGCGCGCCGCCGACTGGGCCGCCCTGTTCTGCCGCAGCACCCGTGGCGTGGCCCTCAAGCACGGCTACCGCGCCAGCTTCATGGCCAAGCCTTACCTGCAACATCCCGGCAGCGGCATGCATGTGCACGTCAGCCTGTACGATGCGGCGGGCAATAACCTGCTGGCGGCCCACCAGCAGCAACCGTTGCGCCACGCGGTGGCGGGTTGCCTGGAACTGCTGCCGCACTGCATGCCGATCTTCTCGCCCAACCACAACGCCTTCCGCCGCCTTGGTGGCACGGTCAACGCGGCAACCCGCGCGTGCTGGGGCTTTGAAGACCGTGACGCGTGCGTGCGAATTCCTGAATCCGACCCGCGCAACCTGCGCATCGAACATCGCCTGGCGAGTGCCGATGCCAACCCGTATCTGGTATTGGCGGCGATTCTGGTGGGGCTTGAGCATGGTCTTGAAGCAGCGAAGGAGCCCATCGCCCCGCTGAACGAAGACCGCAACAGCGGCGCGGACTTCCCCCTGGAAATGCTGGAGGCGGTGCGCGCCATGCAGCATCAGCCGACGTTGCGCGAAGGCCTGGGCGCGGAGTTTGTCGACGTGTATTGCGAAAACAAACGCCAGGACCACCTGGCGTTCCAGCAGGAAATTCATGCGCGGGAATATCGCTGGTATCTCTAGGCACTGATGGTTAGCCTCGTGGGCATCTCTGGCTAACCGCGGACTTGCCCATGACCGACCAAAGCGCCCCGGCCCTGAAGGAAATCTTCAACGCCGAACGCCTGCAACACATCGCCAGCGAAATGACGGCGGTGTACCCGGCGTTCGACGCCAAGGGTTTTCTCAAACACGCCAAGGCCGGGTTGGCAGACCTGTCGGTGATGCAGCGCATGGCGCGGGTCAGCGAAAGCCTGAACGCTGTGATCCCGCTGGATTATCCGCAAACCCTGAAGTTGCTGTATGCCCTTGCCCCTCGGCTGAACAGCGCCTTTGTCAGCCTGTTCCTGCCCCACTACGTTGCCAGCTACGGCGGCGATGATTTCAAGCGTTCCATGGCTGCCCTCAAGTATTTCACCACCTTTGGCTCTGCCGAGTTTGCCGTGCGACATTTTCTGCTGAAGGATTTCAAGCGCACCCTGGCGGTGATGCAACAGTGGTCGCTGGACGACAACGAACACGTACGACGCCTCGCCAGCGAAGGTTCACGGCCACGGCTGCCATGGTCGTTTCGCCTGGCCGAGGTGCAGGCCGACCCGAACCTGTGCGCTTCGATCCTCGACAATCTCAAGGCCGACAGCAGCCTCTACGTGCGCAAGTCGGTGGCCAACCACCTCAACGACATCACCAAGGACCATCCGGATTGGGTGCTGGGCCTGATCGAAGGCTGGTCCCTGGATAACCCCCACACGGCGTGGATCGCCCGCCACGCGCTGCGCAGCCTGATCAAGCAAGGCAACACCCGGGCGCTGACGATCATGGGCGCCGGGGCCAGGGCCGAAGTGAAGATCCATCAACTCAAGGTCGAGCCGGCGGCGATCAAGTTGGGGGAGCGGATCAACCTGTCCTTCAGCCTGGAGTCCACTGCCGATTCGTCGCAAAAGCTGGTGGTCGACTACGCCATCGACTATGTGAAAAGCGCCGGTCACAGCGCGTCCAAGGTGTTCAAGCTCAAGGCATTTACCCTGGGTGCCGGAGAACATCACGCCATCAGCCGTGGCCAACATATCCGTGAATTGACCACGCGCAAGCACTATCCCGGCAAGCATGCGGTTCACGTGCTGGTGAACGGTGAGCGGCTGGGAAGCGTCGAGTTTGAACTCGAAAAATAATCCTTAAAACATTAACGAAGGCTCTAGATCGGGCCTTACAGCGTAATTAATTGTCGGACAATGCTAGGCATTCGTGTTGCGATCCATTATCATCCGGCGCCTTCTCGGTACCCCTAGGGTACTTGTGTCAATGTTCCACCTGAGGCGCCCATGCTCCGTTTTTCGTTTTACCGTCCCCTGATCTGCATCAGCTGGGGGCTTGCCAGTCACAGCGCGCTTGCCGCCCTGCAACCAATGGCCGAAGCCCCACTGGCCAGCGACACCGAGCTGCATTGCCACTTCAACCGCGACGCCAGCGTCGACTGCACTACCCGCTTTCACTACACCATCCTCAAGCCAAGCGGCCGCGAAATGCTCTCGCGGATCGACTTCAGCTACCAGGAAGAAGACGGCTTCGAACTGATCAAGGCCGAGTCCACCCAGCCCGGCGGCAAACCTGTGCCCCTGGACCCGACGCAAATCGACACCCGCACCGCCCCCAACCCGGACCAGGGTTTCTCCCGGGAAAAACAGACCTCGCTGGCGTTTCCCAACCTGCGGGTCGGCACGCAAATCCGCTACACGGTGCGCGAACATCACCCGGCCAAACCGCTGATGACCGAGTTCTACTACGCCTTGCAGTTCGGCCCCAACGCCGCACGGCGCGACCACTTCAAGGCACGCTTCACCGCCGAGCGGCCGATCGAGTGGCGCAGCGAATTGATGGAGGGTTTCAGCATTACGCCATCGGCCAATCGCAAGACCCTGGACGTGGTGCAAAAGGCCCCGACCTACCTCAGCTACATCAACGAATCCGCCAACGCCTACATACGCCACGCCCCGCGTATCGAAGTCGGCAGCTCCCTGGATCGCCAGCAGTACTTCGGCGGCTTTGCCGAACGCTACAACCAGATCCTCGGCGCCAAGCTGCCGCCCCAGGGCGCCGCCGCCGTGGCCGCCGTTCGCGGCTTGCCACCGGCACAACAGGTGGCCGGCCTGATGCAGCACATCAACGACCACTACCGTTACCTGGGCGACTGGCGCGCCTCGGATCGCGGCTACGTACCCTTCAGCCTGGCCGAGATCGAACAGCACGGCTACGGCGACTGCAAAGACCTTTCGACGCTGCTGGCGGCCATGCTCAAGGCCAGCGGGATCAAGGCCGAACCGGCCTGGGTCAGCCGCGGCGATGTGGTTAACCCGCTGCTGATTCCCGGTACCGGCGCGCCGAACCACGCCATCGTCCGCGCCGAAGTCGATGGCCAGGTGTGGTGGCTGGACCCGACCAACCCGATCTTCGCCCCCGGCCAGACCCTGCCCGACATCCAGGACCGCTGGGTGCTGGTGACCAACGCCGAGGGCCAGGTACGTGAAGAACACATCCCGCTGCAACCCGCCGCCGCCACGTTGATCCTCGACAAACAGGAGCGCTTCGACGCCCAGGGCACCGCCCGGGTCTCGGCCACCGTTGATTTTCGCGGCATGCCGCTGATGCAACTGAGCGTCGCCGACCGCCAGCAAGGCGCCACCGCCAGCGACCAGAACATCTGCGACAATTTCGGCAAACAGATCACCGACTGCCAGGTCGAGCGCCCCGCCACCGCCTTCTTGATCCCGGCCAGCTACAAGGTCAGCGCCACGCTGACGGACATGCGGCCCCTGGAACCGCTGGGCAACGACCACGTCTACAACGATGCCTTGCTGCAAGAGAAATGGGACGGTCTGCTCAACTACCGCCGCAATGGGCAACTGGCCGACTTGTACATAGGCAACCCCGAGACGCTGGATTACACCATCACACTGTCGGGTGGGCAGATCGACAAGGACATCAAGGCTTGCCAGGTACGCTCGCCGTGGTACGACCTGGACCTGACGGGTGAGCGCGTCAAGGGCGACTGGCGTTATCACTACGTCCTGACGCAGAAAATACGCTGGCTGACCCACGATGAAATTGTCAGCGCGCCGTTTGAAAAGATGATCAAGGAGATCCGTGCCTGTGGTGAGCAGGTGCATCAGGTGGTGAAGCTCTAACCCTCCCCCAGCAAAACCCCTTGCTCCCGCGCGCAGAGTTCCACCAGGTAATCCCACAACACCCGCAACCTTACCGACTTGTGCAACTCGCGCCGGGAGCTGATCCAATAGCTGCGCTGGATGCTCTCCGCCGGTAGCAGCGGCACCAGGTCCGGGTCGCTCGCCGCCATGAAGCAGGGCAATACGGCAATTCCCAACCCCGAGCGCGCCGCCTGGTGCTGGGCGATCACGCTGGTGCTGTGGAACACCACTTTGGGGTTGCGGCAGAAACTGCTGAGGAATTTCAGTTCCTGGCTGAACAGTAAATCGTCGACGTAATCGATCCAGGCGTGCACCGCCAGGTCCTCGCGTTTTTCAATCGGCGGTGTGCGGTCCAGGTAGCTGCGGCTGGCGTAGAGCGCCAGGCGGTAGTCGGTGAGTTTGCGAGTCACCAGTTGGTCGACGCTGGGGCGTTCGAGGTGGATGCTGATTTCCGCTTCGCGGTTGAGGATGCTGACAAACCGTGGCACTGCCAGCAGTTCCACTTCCAGGCCCGGGTAGCGTTCGAACAGGCCGCCCATGCGACTGGCCAGGAACATCACGCCCAAACCCTCGGCCACCCCCAGGCGGATCTTGCCCAGGGGCGCGGCGGAATGAGTCAGTTCTTCTTCGGCCAGCAGCGCCACGTTTTCCATGGCTTCGGCATGTTTGAGCAGGGCTTCGCCGGAGGGCGTGAGTTCGTAACCCTGGGCGTGCTGCACGAACAGCGCAGTGCCCAGGCTTTTCTCGATGGCCTCGATGTGCCGGGCCACGGTGGCGTGGGTGGTTTTCAGGCGTTGCGCCGCCGTGAGCAAGCGCCCGCTACGCTGTAACTCAAGAAAGAACCGCAGATCATTCCAGTCGAACATGCCTTCCCCTTCTTCCCCTGAACAGCAGCGTTGTCTAAAAACGCACAGCAGCTGGGTAAAAACTAACATTTTTAAGACGAAAACTAACAACTAGGATGGGACCAATAAGAAAAACAAGCGAGGTCACAGATGCATTCTGCAGCTGCTGAATACGATTACGTGGTGGTAGGCGCCGGCCCGGCGGGCTGCCTGCTGGCCAATCGACTGTCTGCCAACCCTGCCCATCGCGTGTTGCTGCTTGAAGCAGGCGGTCGCGATAACTACCCCTGGATCCATATTCCCGTCGGCTACCTGTTCTGCATCGGCAACCCACGCACCGACTGGTGCTTCAAGACCGAAGCCCAGGAAGGCCTGCAAGGCCGAGCGCTGAGCTACCCGCGCGGCAAGGTGCTGGGCGGGTGCTCGTCCATCAACGGCATGATCTACATGCGCGGCCAGGCCCGGGATTACGACGGCTGGGCCGAGGACAATCCCGGCTGGGCCTGGAAGGATGTGCTGCCGCTGTTCAAGCAGAGCGAAAACCATTTTGCCGGTGCCTCGCAATTTCACAGTGACGGCGGTGAATGGCGGGTTGAGCAACAGCGCCTGCACTGGCCGATCCTCGATGCGTTTCGTGACGCGGCGCAGCAAAGCGGTATCGACAGCATCAGCGACTTCAACCAGGGCGACAACGAAGGCTGTGGCTATTTCCAGGTCAATCAGAAATCCGGCGTGCGCTGGAATGCGGCCAAGGCGTTTCTCAAACCGATCCGCCAGCGGCCCAACCTGACGGTGATGACCGAGGTTGAAGTCGACCGCGTACTCCTGGAGAACGGCCGTGCGGCGGCGGTGGTTGCTCGCCAGCATGGCCAGCCAGTCACGTGGCGGGCGCGCAAGGAAATCATCCTGTGCGCCGGCTCCGTCGGTTCGCCCGGCATCCTGCAACGCTCCGGTATCGGCCCCTCCAGCGTGCTCAAGCCTTTGGGCATCGATGTGCTGCACGAGTTACCCGGCGTGGGCGGCAACCTGCAGGATCACCTGCAACTGCGCCTGATCTACAAGCTGGAAAACGCCCGCACCCTGAACCAGATCGCCGGCACCGTGTGGGGCAAGATGGGCATGGGCCTGCGCTACCTGTACGACCGCAGCGGCCCGTTGTCCATGGCCCCCAGCCAGCTTGGCGCGTTCGCCCGTTCCGGGCCGGAGCAGACGTCGGCCAACCTCGAATACCACGTGCAACCGCTGTCCCTGGAGCGCTTTGGCGAACCACTGCACGGGTTCCCGGCCTTCACCGCTTCGGTGTGCGACTTGCGCCCGCAAAGCCGTGGCCGCATCGACATTCGCTCGGCCAACCCGGCAGACGCACCGCTGATCCGCCCCAACTACCTCAGCCATCCGGAAGACCTGCGGGTGGCCGCCGACGCCATTCGCCTGACCCGACGCATCGTCTCGGCGCCGGCCCTGAAGCAATTCAACCCGGTGGAGTACCTGCCCGGCGCAGAACTGCAGACGGACGAACAACTGCAGGAAGCCGCCGCCCGCATTGGCACCACGATTTTCCATCCGGTGGGCACCTGCCGCATGGGCAGCGACAAGGACGCGGTGGTCGACGCCCAACTGCGAGTGCACGGGGTTCCCGGCCTGCGCATCGCCGACGCGTCGGTCATGCCACGCATCACTTCAGGCAACACCTGCTCACCGACGCTGATGATCGCGGAAAAAGCCGCGCAGCTTATCCTTTCGCCGAACACAAGGAGCCTCGCCCCGGAGAAAGAACTGACCTTACCGGCTTGACCTGCGGGAGCCCGGCTTGCCGGCGATGGCGTTTTCAGCTTGAGAGCGCCATCGCCGGCAAGCCGGGCTCCTACAGGGGAATAGCGGCGCCGATGTGGCGCCGACAGTGGAACAACAATAAATAATCACTGTGAGGGCTACCCAAATGTCAGAACACGCTCAACCCCTGGGCTCCGCCACCAAGGCGCGAGACAGCAACGACACACAGAAAGTCATCTTCGCCTCCTCCCTCGGGACGGTGTTCGAGTGGTATGACTTCTTCCTCTATGGCGCACTCGCGGCGGTAATCAGCAAGCAGTTCTTTGCCGGGGTCAACGACACCACGGCGTTTATCTTTGCCCTGATGGCCTTCGCCGCCGGCTTTGTGGTGCGCCCGTTCGGCGCGCTGGTGTTCGGTCGGCTGGGTGACATGATCGGGCGCAAGTACACCTTCCTCGCCACCATCATCCTGATGGGCCTGGCGACTTTCTGCGTCGGCCTGCTGCCGACCTATTCGAGCATCGGCATTGCCGCACCGATCATCCTCGTCGCGCTGCGCATGCTCCAGGGCCTGGCGCTGGGCGGCGAGTACGGCGGCGCAGCCACCTATGTGGCCGAGCACGCCCCGGCGGGCAAACGCGGCTTCCACACCAGCTGGATTCAATCCACCGCGACCCTCGGCCTGTTGCTGTCGCTGCTGGTGGTGCTGGCGTGCCGTTACTTCACCGGCGACCAATTCGAAGTGTGGGGCTGGCGCCTGCCGTTCCTGCTGTCGATCGTGCTGCTGGGTATCTCCACCTGGATCCGCATGAGCCTGCACGAGTCGCCGGCGTTCCTGAAAATGAAAGAGGAAGGCAAGGCCAGCAAGTCGCCGATCCGCGAGTCGTTCGGCAAATGGGAAAACCTCAAGATCGTGCTGATTGCGCTGTTCAGCATCAACGCCGGCCAGGCAGTGACGTTCTATGCCGCGCAGTTTTATGTGCTGTTCTTCCTCACACAGTTTTTGAAGATGGATCCGGCACTGGCCAACATGCTGCTGATCATCAGCGTGGTGATTGGTGCGCCGTTCTTCATCTTCTTCGGCTGGCTTTCGGACAAGCTGGGACGCAAGCCGGTGTTGATGGTCGGCCTGCTGCTGGCCACCGCGCTGTACTTCCCGATCTTCAAGGGCCTGGCGCACTACACCAACCCGGCGATGGACCACGCCAGCCGCCAGTCGCCGATCACCGTATTGGCAGACCCGGCCACCTGCACCTTCCAGTTCGACCCGGTGGGCAAGGCGCGTTTTGACAGCCCCTGCGACAAGGTCAAGACCTTCCTGGTGAAACAGGGCCTGCCGTACGAAAGCGCGGCCGCCCCGGCGGGCAGCGCGGTGCAGGTGAGCGTGGGTGATGTGCGTATCGACGGTTACGACGAAGCCGCCCTGAAAGGCGCGGTGACCCTGGCGGGTTATCCGCAATCGGCTGATGTGGCCCAGGTCAACAAAACCATGGTGGTGGTGCTGATCGTCGCGCTGATCCTGATCGCCGCCATGTGCTACGGCCCGCTGGCAGCGCTGATGGTGGAGCTGTTCCCGACACGCATCCGCTACACCTCGCTGTCGCTGCCATACCACATCGGGAATGGCTGGTTTGGTGGCTTCCTGCCGACGGTGTCGTTTGCGCTGGTGGTGTACACCGGGGATATTTTCTATGGGCTGTGGTACCCGGTGGTCATTACCGGGGTGAGCCTGATCGTGGGGCTGATTTGCCTGAAAGAAACCAAGAACGTCGATATCGACAATAACTAAACGTCGATCCGGCCGACGCTGGAGTTTCAGTGTGGGAGCGGGCTTGCTCGCGAAAGCGGGGTGTCAGTCGCCGGATAGGTTGACTGATACACCGCGTTCGCGAGCAAGCCCGCTCCCACATTGGGTTTAGCACCAGACACACAAATTGCTGTATATCCATCCAGATAAAAGTTGCCCAATTCTGATTTATTGCTCATCCTGCTCCCCATTCAATTGCGTAGCGAATGTGGTGACCATGCGGCTGTTCCTCTGTGAAAAACCGTCCCAGGCCAAGGATATCGCCGCCGTGCTCGGCGCGACCCGGCGTGGCGACGGTTGTTGGCTGGGTTCAGGCGTGACGGTGACCTGGTGCATCGGCCACCTGCTGGAAACCGCCCCGCCCGACAGCTACGACGCCAAGTACAAGCGCTGGGTGCTGGCCGACCTGCCGATCATCCCCGAAAAGTGGAAGATGCTGGTCAAGCCCAAGACTGCCAGCCAGTTCAAGGCGGTCAAGCGTCTGCTGGGGGAAGCCCAGGAACTGGTGATCGCCACCGATGCCGACCGTGAGGGCGAGATGATCGCCCGTGAGCTGGTGGAGCATTGCCGTTATCGCGGCCCCATCCAGCGGCTATGGCTCTCGGCGCTCGACGACGCGTCGATCCGCAAGGCCCTGGCCTCGTTGAAGCCCGGTGCTGAAACCTTCAGCCTCTACCATTCGGCCCTTGGCCGCTCCCGTGCCGACTGGCTGATCGGGATGAACATGAGCCGCCTGTTTACCCTGCTGGGCCAACAGTCCGGCTACCAGGGCGTGTTGCCGGTCGGCCGTGTGCAAACCCCGACCTTGCGCCTGGTAGTGGACCGGGACCGCAGCATTGCCGACTTTGTACCCCTCGCTTATTGGGCCATCGATGTGGATCTGCTCCACGACGACATCACCTTTACGGCGCAGTGGCGCGCGACCGAAGACGCCTGTGATGATCAGGGCCGTTGCCTAAATCCGCAGCTTGCCCGGGACGCCGCCAATGCCATGAGCAACGCCGCCAGTGCGCGACTGGTCAAACTGCGTACCGAGCGGATGCGCGACGTGGCGCCCCTGCCCTTCGACCTCGGCACCTTGCAGGAAGTCTGCTCGAAAAAACTCGGCCTCGGCGCTCAGGAAACCCTGGATGTTGCGCAGTCGCTCTACGAAACCCACAAAGTGATTACTTACCCGCGCAGCGATTGCGGCTACCTGCCCCTTAGCCAGCACGGCGACGCTCCGAAAATCCTCGCGGCGCTGGGGCGGGCCGATCCGGCGGTGAATGAATTGATGCCACACATCGACCCGAAGCGGCGCTCCCGGGCCTGGAACGACGCCAAGGTCAGCGCTCACCACGGCATCATTCCCACCGGCGCCGGCAAGGATGTCGGGCAATTGACGGGCAAGCATCGCGCCGTCTACACCTTGATTCGCGCCCGCTATCTCGCGCAGTTCCTGCCCAACCACGAGTACGACCGTACCCAGGCAGATTTCGATTGTGCCGGTGAAGCCTTGCGGGCTGTCGGTAAAGTCATCGTCGAGCCGGGCTGGAAACGCGCATTGCCGGAAGCATTGGCACCGGCCAAGGGCCGTGAAGCACCTGCGCCGCAGTCCTTGCCAAAACTGGTTCAGGGGCAGGACTACGCCGTGGCCAAGGTCAACCTCAAGGACCTGTGGACCCAGCCACCCAAACCCTTCACCGAAGGCGACCTGATCAAGGCGATGAAAAACGTCGCCAAGCTGGTGGAAGACCCGCTGCTCAAGCAAAAGCTCAAGGACACCACCGGGATCGGCACCGAAGCCACCCGCGCCGGGATCATCCAGGGCCTGCTGGATCGCGGTTACCTGGTGAAAAACGGCAAGGCGCTGTCGGCAACGCCTGCCGCGTTCAGCCTGATTGATGCAGTGCCACGGGCAATCGCCGACCCCGGCACCACGGCCATCTGGGAACAGGCGTTGGACATGGTGCAAAGCGGTGAGATGAGCCTGGAAGAGTTCGTTGCCAAACAGGCGGCGTGGATGAGCAAGCAAGTCACCCGCTGCACCGGCATGCGTCTGACCATCAGCGGTCCGGCCAGCCCGGCAGGACGGGGTGCCACACCGTGGAAAAACAAACGCAAACCGGCCAAGCGCAAGACGGCCACCAGCCCGAAGCGGGCGGCGAAACCGGCAAACAAGGGCTGAGAAGCACTAAGAAATCGCGACAATGACGTTTTTCGACGGGATGTATGCCGCTTTGGACCTTGCCCTGCTGCAGGCCATCCAGGATTCTGTAGGGCCTGCTAACCTCCCAACAATAACAACACCGGAGTGGCCTCCATGAAAACCGTTGCCCAAGTGCTGAAGTCCAAAGACCAGCATAACCATCAAGTCCACACCATCCCCCACGACCATACGGTATTTGAGGCCTTGATCGTGATGGCTTCGAAAAACGTCGGGGCCTTGCCAGTGCTCCAGGACGGCAAGGTGGTGGGCATCATCAGTGAACGAGACTATGCCCGTAAGGTCATCCTCCATGGATTGTCTTCGGTGACGACCAAAGCCCACGAGATCATGAATTCACCGGTGATCACCGTCGACACTCACCAGACTGTCGAGACGTGCATGACGATCATGACTGACCGACATCTGCGGCACCTGCCTGTGGTGGAGAACGGCGAGCTCCTTGGCCTGCTGTCCATCGGCGACCTGGTCAAGGAAGCGATTGCCGAACAGGCCGACCTGATCAAACAGCTGGAGCAGTACATTCGCGGCGAATAATCATTGGGGACCCCATGCTCGATACCCTGCAACATCAAGTCGATAACCAGCTCGACAACCTGCACCGGGCCATGGCCGAACGGCGCTTCCTGGTGCTGACCGGTGCGGGTATCAGCACCTCTTCGGGGATTCCCGATTATCGCGACAGCGAAGGCGTGCGCCGGGGCAAGGCACCGATGATGTACCAGGAGTTCCTGGCAACCCCGCAGGCGCGCCGCCGCTACTGGGCGCGGGCGATGCTCGGCTGGCCGAGGGTGCGTGTCGCGCAGCCGAACGCGGCGCATATCGCCCTGGCCACTCTGCAGCAACGCCAGCGCATTACCGGGCTGATCACCCAGAACGTCGACACCCTGCACGACCAGGCTGGCAGCCATGATGTGATCGAACTCCACGGCAGCCTTCACCGGGTGCTATGTCTGGATTGCCAGCAGACCAGCGAACGGGACCTGATCCAGCGCCGAATGGAAGCGGAGAATCCGTACCTGGCGGGTGTGGATGCTGTTCAAGCCCCCGACGGTGACACCCTGCTGGACCCGGCCTTTGAAGGACGTTTTCAGGTGCCCCGCTGCCCCCACTGCGGCGGGCAACGGTTGAAACCGGACGTGGTGTTTTTCGGCGAGAACGTCGCCCAGGGCACGGCAGCCAAGGCGATGGCGGCGGTGGATGACGCAGAAGGATTGCTGGTGGTGGGTTCGTCGCTGATGGCGTATTCAGCGTTTCGGTTGTGCAAGGCGATGGTCGAGCAAGGCAAGCCCGTGATTTCCATCAATCTGGGCAAGACACGGGGCGATGAGTTGCTGCAACTCAAGATCGAAGCCTCCTGCGAACGTTTGTTGCCGTTGCTGGCAGAACGCCTGGGATAGCCCAATCCTGCTTTTCTGTGGCGAGGGAGCTTGCTCCCGCTGGGCTGCGCAGCAGCCCCAAAACCGACAACCGAATGATTCCTGCAGAACCGCAGTCAGCCTGGTGGGGGCGCTTCGCACCCCAGCGGGAGCAAGCTCCCTCGCCACAAAAAGCCCCCGGATCCCGCGACCTGCCCGCACGAAAAGTGACGCCCAAGTCATGTTTTCCGCTCACACCCCCGCCCTGCAAGGATTTATGTAGTGCTCAAAAATAATCACTACATAATCGTTGACGTAACCGTTTTGTAATTGCATGATTCAAGCGTCTCCCGGATCGGGAGCGTTGGTAACACGCGTTTTGAACAAGCTCGTCTGACCGCCGAGCTGTTTTTTCCGGATGTGCACTGCCCACAAGGCAGATTGATGAAGCTGACCGGCCCGAAAGGATCGGTACAAGGAGCTCAAACGCTGCTTGTCTTCGTTATGAAACCATTGCGTAGCAGGTCATCAGCAAGACTACATGCATCGGTTCAAGACCCTGCCCGTATTCGGCAGACAGTCGCTGACGCCCGGTTTTCTGAGCCGGAGACAACTTAGTAGTTTTAACGGATCAACTAGAGATCGCCAACTGGTCAAGGGGCTTACACATGAATCTGAACAACCAACCAACTATCGATGAATTGGCTGAGATGTTCGCAGCGCAGAAAGACACGCTCGACGACCATATCCTTTGGATTGGTAAATCGGGCCAGGTCCATATTGACTGCCTGGCGCCCCACACCGTGGAAGAAGAGTTCGACAGGAATAACCGTGAACTGGCAGCGCGCCTGAAGATGTACCGCCGCGGCCAGGGTTATGTCGGCAAGAAAGCCGCCGCCGATCGCAACTTTATCGAGCAGGTCTTCCATACACTTAATACCGAGTGGCAGAACCTTAAAGGCCATTCGCAAGTTAAGGTGATCGACAGATACTGCTGATAACTACGCACTTATCACTTAAGCCTGCTCGCTTAAAACGAGCAGGCTTTTTTATGGCCGACGGTTATTGCAACAACGCCGGGAAACGCCCCTTCCCCGCTTCATCGCAAAAAATATCAAACATGGCCTGGGCCGCCGCTGAAAGTTCGTGGCCGGGCTTGGTCAGTACACCAATCGGCCGTTCGATCACCGGATCGCTCAAGGTGATGCAATGGGCGCCTGCTTCCTGCATTTGGCGTGCACACAACGCCGGCACTGCACTCACGCCCAAGCCACTGGCAACCATCTTGCCCACCGTCGCCAGTTGATGGCTCTCCAGGGCTACGGGCAGCTTCAGGTCCAGCGCCTTCAGGTGTTCTTCAAGCATCACTCGTACCGTGGACGGGCGCTGCAAGGTGATGAAGGGTTGTTCCAGCAAGGTGTGCCAGGCGATATCGGAGCGGCGTGCCAATGGCGAGTCACCGGGCACCACCGCCACAAAGCGGTCCACATACAGCGGGGTGAACACCAGCGATGAGCTTTCCGACGGTTCAAACGCCACGCCCAACTCCACTTGGCGATCGCGGACCATTTCCAGCACCTGCTCGTTGATCACGTCATTCACCGTTACGTTGACCTGAGGATAGCGCGCGCGAAAAATCTTCAGGATCGGTGGCAGCAGGTTTCCGGCAAACGACGGCATCGCCGCCACCGTTACCCGCCCGCGCTGCAGGGTGAAACGCTGGCGCAACTCATCCTCGGCATTGTCCCAATCGGCGATCAGGCGCCGGGCCAGGGGCAGTAGCGATTCTCCTTCGGGAGTCAGCGCGACATTGCGCGTATTGCGGCTGAACAGGCGCCCGCCCAGGCCTTCTTCCAGGCCTTTGATGGTCAGGCTCAAGGCCGACTGGGAAAGATGCAAACGCTCACAGGCGGCCGCAAAGCTCAGGGTCTGGGCCACGGCAAGAAAGGCACGCATCTGTTTAACTGTCATGAAGCGTCTCCGATGGCTGAGGACTATGCTGTTTTTTAAATCAATCAACCTTAAAAAACAACTTAACAAATCAATCCGTCGGCGCAACACTCGGTTCATATGGCTGGCCCACAAACAATAAAAGAGGTGCATATGGCAGGTTTTGATAAACGCGTGGCGTCCTATGAAGAGGCGCTGGCAGGCCTGGAAGATGGCATGACGGTTCTTGCCGGTGGTTTTGGCCTGTGCGGCATCCCGGAAAACCTCATTGCCGAAATCAAGCGCAAAGGCACCCGCAACCTGACCGTGGTCTCCAACAACTGCGGCGTCGACGGCTTCGGCCTGGGCCTGCTGCTGGAAGGCAAGCAGATCAGCAAGGTCTTCGCGTCCTACGTCGGTGAAAACGCCCTGTTCGAGAAGCAACTGCTCAGCGGCGAAATCGAAGTGGTCCTGACGCCCCAAGGCACCCTCGCCGAAAAACTGCGCGCAGGCGGTGCCGGCATCCCGGCCTTCTTCACCGCCACCGGCGTCGGCACGCCAGTCGCTGAAGGCAAGGAAACCCGCGAGTTCAACGGTCGCCCGTACCTGATGGAAGAATCCATCACCGGCGACTTCGCCATCGTCAAAGGCTGGAAAGCCGACCACTTCGGCAATGTGATCTATCGCCATACCGCCCAGAACTTCAACCCGCTGGCCGCCACCGCCGGCAGGATCACCGTGGTCGAAGTCGAAGAAATCGTCGAACCGGGCGAGCTGGACCCGGCGCATATCCACACCCCAGGGATCTACGTCGACCGGATCATTTGCGGCACCTTCGAGAAGCGCATCGAACAGCGCACCCTCCGCAAATAATCCACCAGCCCAGATAATAAGGAGACAAAAAATGGCTCTTACCCGCGAACAAATGGCTCAACGCGTCGCCCGCGAAATGCAGGACGGTTTCTACGTCAACCTCGGCATCGGCATTCCGACCCTGGTGGCCAACTACATCCCAGAAGGCATGGAGGTCATGCTGCAGTCGGAAAACGGCCTGCTGGGCATGGGTCCGTTTCCTACTGAAGAAACCATCGATGCCGACATGATCAACGCCGGCAAACAGACCGTCACCGCGCGCATTGGCGCGTCGATCTTCTCCTCGGCCGAATCCTTCGCGATGATTCGCGGCGGCCATGTCGACCTGACCGTGCTCGGCGCGTTTGAGGTCGATGTACAGGGCAACATCGCCTCGTGGATGATCCCCGGCAAGCTGGTCAAGGGCATGGGCGGCGCGATGGACCTGGTGGCCGGTGCCGAGAACATCATCGTGATCATGACCCACGCGTCCAAGGACGGTGAGTCCAAGTTGCTGAGCCAATGCAGCCTGCCGCTGACCGGCGCCAACTGCATCAAGCGCGTGCTGACGGACCTGGCCTACCTGGAAATCGAAAATGGCGCTTTTGTCCTCAAGGAACGCGCACCTGGCGTCAGTGTTGAAGAGATCGTCAGCAAGACAGCCGGTAAACTGATCGTCCCGGACCACGTTCCAGAAATGCACTTCCAGTGAGGACAGATTCCATGCAAGACGTCGTGATTGTTGCTGCCACCCGCACCGCCGTGGGCAGCTTCCAAGGTTCGCTGGCAAGCATCCCGGCCCCGGAGCTGGGGGCTGCGGTGATTCGTCGCCTGCTGGAGCAGACCGGCATCGACCCGGCACTCGTGGATGAAGTGATCCTTGGCCAGGTGCTCACCGCCGGCAGCGGCCAGAACCCGGCCCGCCAGGCCTCGATCCTCGCTGGCCTGCCCCACGCCGTGCCGGCGCTGACCCTGAACAAGGTCTGCGGCTCGGGGCTCAAGGCCCTGCACCTGGGCGCACAAGCGATCCGTTGCGGCGATGCCGAGGTAATCATCGCCGGCGGCATGGAGAACATGAGCCTGGCCCCGTACGTATTGCCGGCCGCCCGCACTGGCCTGCGCATGGGCCATGCGAAGATGATCGACAGCATGATCACAGACGGTCTGTGGGATGCGTTCAACGACTACCACATGGGTATCACCGCCGAGAACCTGGTGGACAAGTACGGCATCAGCCGTGAAGCCCAGGACGCCTTCGCCGCCGCCTCCCAGCAAAAAGCCACAGCGGCCATTGAAGCCGGGCGTTTCAGCGATGAGATCACGCCGATCCTGATTCCCCAGCGCAAGGGCGACCCGGTGGCCTTCGCCGTGGACGAACAGCCACGGGCGGGCACCACCGCCGAATCCCTGGCCAAGCTCAAGCCGGCCTTCAAGAAAGACGGCACCGTCACCGCCGGCAACGCATCCAGCCTCAACGACGGCGCGGCTGCCGTGCTGCTGATGAGCGCGGACAAAGCCAAGGCGCTCGGCTTGCCAGTGCTGGCCCGAATCGCCAGCTACGCCAACGCCGGCGTCGATCCCGCGATCATGGGCATTGGCCCGGTATCGGCCACCCGCCGCTGCCTGGACAAGGCCGGCTGGAGCCTGGGCGACCTGGACCTGATCGAAGCCAACGAAGCCTTTGCCGCGCAGTCACTGGCGGTGGGCAAAGAGCTGGAATGGGACGCGGCCAAAGTCAACGTCAACGGCGGCGCGATTGCCATCGGCCACCCGATTGGCGCGTCAGGCTGCCGTGTGCTGGTGACCCTGCTGCATGAAATGATCAAGCGTGACGCCAAGAAAGGCCTGGCCACCCTGTGCATCGGTGGCGGGCAAGGTGTAGCCCTGGCCCTTGAACGCAGCTGATTTCAAAGAGCAACATGGAAAAGGCCCGGTTCCACGAAAACCGGGCCTTTTCTTTATCGGTCAGTCCCGCGCCTGGGGCACCGCAAACACCGCATTTGCCCGCACCACCACCTTCTCCCCGACCTGCACGCTGACCGTGGCAAACGCCATCTGCCGCCCGCGCTTGTGATGCTCCAGACGCACCTCGACCCACTCCCCTACCTGCACCGCGCCGAGATAATCCAGGGTCATGCTCGCCGTGATCAACGGCAGCGGCGGCTCGCTGGAAAACGCCATGGCGTAGCCCATGCCCACATCCGCCAGGGTGGCCAGCACGCCACCGTGCACGGTGCCGCGTCCGTTGGCGTGGCGGTTGTCGGCGCGCAGGCCGATTTCCAGCTGCAAGCCTTCACCTCGGCTATACACCGGGCCAAGCAGGTCCAGGAGTGGGCTGCTGCGACGCAGTGGGGTAAAGCCTTCGGGGATGGCATGGGCAGTCATGTCAGGTTCTTCCTTGGGGACAAGACTGGAGGTGTATCCCACCGCAGCCATCCGGACCATCAACATCAGCCCGGTAAATCCCCGGTGATAAGCCTAACGCTTCATGCAGCGCTGATAACGCTCATCCACGCGCTTGGCAAACCAGGCCGTGGTGAGGTTGCGGGTGATCTTCGGGCTTTTCAGCACGATGCCCGGCAGGATCGCCCGCGGCACCGGTTTGCCGGCGGCCTTGTCGGCCAGGGCGAACACCCGCTGGTACAGGGTGGTGTCTTCAAAATCCAGGCGCTCGCCCTGTTCCAGCTGGCTGCGGATGCTCGGGTTGCGCATGTCCAGCGCCTTGCCCAGTGAGCGCACTGCCAGCTCGGTGGTGCCTGGCAGGAACGAGCCGTAGTTGATCAAGTCGCCGTCCAGCGCCAGCGTGGTACCCGAGACCCGGCTGACAGCCGCCTGGAATGCCGCATTGCGGCTGGCGTACCAACCCGCGTTGAAATCGGCGAAGCGGTACAGCATCTGGTCGTAGTGCACCGGGTAGCCCAGCAGATGGGTGATGCCAAAGTACATGCCGCCTCGGCGGGTAAACACTTCCCGGCGGATGCTGCCATCCACGGTGTAGGGATAATCCCGGGCCTGCTTTTGTGCAAAGTCGATGCTGACCTGCATCGGGCCTGCGGTATGCACCGGGTTGAAGCCGCCAAACAGCGTATTGCCCAAGGGCACGACACTGATGAAGTCGTCAAAGATTCCACTCAAATCCCGCTCGGTGCGCGCAGCGTTCAAGCGCTCGGCGTAGGACTTGCCGGTGGGCGAGCGCAGTTGCAGTGCCGTGCGCACCAATACCGCCGGCACATGGACTTTAGCGGCGCGCCGCAGGATTTCGTCCTGGGCGATCTTGCCCATGTTCGGTACCGGCGGGTCAACCTGATAGGTGGACTCCTGCTCGGTCACGGCCAATACCGCGCAGATGTTCTCCGTACCAGGGTAGATTTTCTGCGTGTTGAAGGCGGTGTAGATGTCCTGGGCCCAGCCGCCACGATCCGGCACGCTGGCCGGCATCAGTCGCACGATCTGCGCTTTCACCTCGGCTTCGCTGCGCTCCGGCAGTTGCTGGGTGCGCTGGCTGGAGCAGCCGGCCAGTACCAATAAGGTGGTAAGGCACAGGATGAGGCGAGATGAACGCATGGGGCTTCCTTGGGCGACAATGGGCCAGTCTTGGCAGATATCGACCGGTAAGTCTAACCGGGGTTCGCCGACCTGCTGCTCTCGCCAAAAAAACCAGGACGTGAAAGGATCAGGCACCCGTCGTTCCTACAAGGAGTTTGAATGCCATGCTTAGCCTGAACTTCCTGATCACCTGCCTGATCGTCGTGCTCATTCCCGGCACCGGCGTGATCTTCACCGTGTCCACCGGACTGACCGCCGGCAAGCGCGCCAGTGTGTTCGCCGCGCTGGGCTGTACCGCCGGGATCGTTCCGCACTTGTTGGCCTCCGTGCTTGGGCTGTCCGCCCTGCTGCATACCAGCGCCCTGGCGTTCGAAGCCCTCAAGTATGCCGGGGCCGCCTACTTGCTGTACCTCGCCTACGCCACCTGGCGGGACCGAACGGCCTTTGCCATGAACGACACACCGACGCTTTCCAGCGCCCGCAGCCTGATGGTGCGGGGCCTGTTGCTGAATATTCTGAACCCCAAGCTGACGATTTTCTTCCTGGCGTTCCTGCCGCAATTCGTCACCCCGGGCGCGGGCGCACCGGCCCTGCAAATGCTGTTGCTGAGCAGTGTATTCATGGCGATGACGTTTGCGGTGTTTGTGATTTATGGCCTGCTGGCCAATGTGTTCCGCCGCGCGGTGATCGAATCGCCACGTGTACAGAACTGGCTGCGCCGCAGTTTTGCAGCGGCGTTTGCGGGGTTGGGGCTGAACCTGGCGTTTGCCCAGCGCTAAGTTGCAAGCAGCCGCGAACAGCCTTCTTGTGGCGAGGGAGCTTGCTCCCGCTGGACTGCGCAGCAGGCCCATTTTCAGGGCCGCTGCGCGCCCCAGCGGGAGCAAGCTCCCTCGCCACAGGTTACTTAGATCCCGGCGAGTGCCAGGTCCATCGCGAAGTAGGTGAAGATCAAGTCCGCACCGGCGCGCTTGATCGAGCCCAGGGTTTCCCGCACTACGCGGGCTTCGTCGATCGCGCCCGCCTGGGCGCCGAACTTGATCATCGCGTACTCGCCGCTGACCTGGTACGCCGCCACCGGCAAACGCGAGGCTTCGCGGATGTCGCGGATGATGTCCAGGTACGCGCCGGCCGGCTTGACCATCAGCGCGTCCGCACCTTCCTGCTCATCCAGCAACGATTCGCGCACCGCTTCGCGGCGGTTCATCGGGTTCATCTGGTAGCTCTTGCGATCGCCCTTCAGCGCGCTGCCGCCGGCTTCGCGGAACGGGCCGTAGAGGGCCGAGGCGAACTTGGTGGAATAGGCCATGATCGGGATATGGCTGAAGCCTGCTTCATCCAGGGCCCGGCGAATGGCCTGGACCTGCCCGTCCATCGCGGCAGACGGCGCGATCACATCGGCACCGGCACGAGCGGCAGCCACAGCTTGCTTGCCAAGGTTGACCAGGGTGCGGTCGTTGTCGACTTCGGCGCCGTGCATCACGCCGCAATGGCCGTGGTCGGTGTATTCGCAGAAACAGGTATCGGACATCACGATCATTTCCGGCACCGCATCCTTGATGATCGAGGACATGCGCGACACCAGGCCACGCTCTTGCCAGGTGTCACTGCCCGAGGCGTCCAGGTGGTGGGACACGCCGAAGGTCATCACCGACTTGATCCCGGCTTTGGCATAGCGTTCGATCTCGCCGGCCAGCTTCGACTCGGGAATGCGCTGCACCCCGGGCATGCTGGTGATCGGCACGAAGTCGTCGATTTCTTCTTCAACGAAGATCGGCAGCACCAGGTCATTGAGGGTGAATTCGCTTTCCTGGAACAGGCCACGCAACTCCGGGGAGCGGCGCAGGCGGCGTGGACGGGCTTCGGGGAACTGGCTGGACATTGATGCTCCTGAAAAAAGGCAGGCCAAAAATCTTTGGGGCGAAAGCTTATGCCTCGTGCACCGCAGAGCACAAACGCCAAGTGCGGAACAGTTTATTGCAGGCTTGGTAACAATTGCATTGATCTAGAGCTGTAGACGGCCTTCAATGCAAACGGCAACCGCGCCGCCGACCCAGATTTCCTCGCCGCTGTGTTCAACGCGGATTCGCCCGGCGCGGCCCATGGCGGTGCCCTGGCTGACCACATAGCAACTGGGCGCCAAACCCTCGCCCAGCAACCACTGGGCGACACCGGCGTTCAGGCTGCCGGTGGCCGGATCTTCCGGAGCGCCGTCGCCGGCAATAAAGGCCCGCACCTCAAACTGCGCCTCATCGCCATCCCGCTCGGGATTCCACGGGGCGATCACGCCCACGGCCAAGCCCTGCAACTGCGAATAGTCCGGCCGCAGTGCCAGTACCTGCTCGCGATCCGCCAGCATCACCGCCAGCCAGCCCGCGCCGTTATCCACCCACTGGCTGCGCAAAATCGCACCGGGTTCAAGGGCCAGGGCCCGACGCACGCGCTCGACCAATTCAGCTTCCAGCGGGCCGGAACGCAGCAACGGTGGCGCGATAAACGCCAGTTCATCGCCCTGGCGGCGGATGCGCACCAGGCCGATCTCACACTCCTGGATGATCTCCTCCCCAGCGGGTTGGCCACCGGCCAGCAACCAGGCATGGCAACTGCCCAGGGTCGGATGGCCGGCAAACGGCAACTCCTTGAGGGTCGTGAAGATCCTTACGCGGTAGTCCGCTCGTGGATCACGGGGCTTGAGCAGGAAGGTGGTTTCGCTGAGGTTGGTCCAGTTGGCGAAATCCGCCATCTGCTGGTCGCTCAGGCTGTCGGCGCCCAGCACCACGGCCAACGGGTTGCCCTTGACGGCCACACTGCTGAAAACGTCCAGTTGTTTGAAGTCGAAAGAAGCCATGCCGGTCCTTATGCTGGGATGTTCAAGCCACGGATCACCGCCGGCCGGGCGACGAACCCGTCCAGGGCCCGCAGTACGTTCGGGAAGTCGGTAATACCCACCAGGTCGCCAGACTCATAGAAGCCGATCAGGTTGCGAACCCACGGGAAGGTGGCGATATCGGCGATGCTGTACTCGTCACCCATGATCCAGGTGCGGCCCAACAGGCGCTTTTCCAGCACCTCCAGCAAGCGGCGCGACTCGGCGACGTAGCGATCGCGCGGGCGCTTGTCTTCATAGGCCGCGCCGGCGAATTTGTTGAAGAACCCCACCTGGCCGAACATCGGTCCGATACCGGCCATCTGGAACATCAGCCACTGGATCGTCTCGTAACGCATCGCCGGGTCTTCGGGAAGCAATTCACCGCTCTTCTCGGCGAGGTAGATCAGGATCGCGCCCGACTCGAACAGCCCCAGCGCCTGGCCGCTCGGGCCATTGGGGTCGATGATCGCCGGAATCTTGTTGTTGGGGTTCAGCGACAGGAACTCGCTGGAAAGCTGGTCCTGGGTCTCGAAACTGACCTTGTGCGCCTCGTAGGGCAGGCCGATTTCCTCGAGCATGATCGACACCTTGACCCCGTTGGGCGTGGGCAACGAATACAGCTGCAGACGCTCGGGATGCCGGGCCGGCCATTTGGCGGTGATGGGGAAGTCTGAAAGTGAGTTCATCATGGGACTCCTGATAAAAGTAGGAGAGTAGTGGTTCGGTGCCTATCGTGCATCCGTCTTAATTCAGCAACATCGGCGGGTTAATCTCCTGCACACGGCAAGGATGCCGCCCCATCTCCCCCGCGAAACGAACCAAACTGCCTTGGGGAACTCTTAAAGAGCGCCCGATGGCTGGGCTTGCTTGCCCTGAATCCCTGCACCGAGACTTAGAACCATCATGACCTACAAGCCTCTGTGTCTTGCGAAACGCTTCAAACGCTACGCCTACATCCTGCTGCCGGTATTGCTGGTGAGCGCCGCGGTCGGCCTTAGCCTGGAATCGCGGGTCAGCCGCGCCCAGCCGGTCGACGGCGTGCAAACCCTGGTGTTCCTGCGCCATGGCGAGAAACCTGCCGGGGGCCTCGGCCAACTCAACTGCCAGGGGCTTAACCGTGCGATGAACCTGGCCACCGTGCTGCCGGAAAAATTCGGCAAGGCCAACTACGTGTTCGCACCCAACCCGACCCGCAATGTCGAGGAAGGCGAGAAAGACAACTCCTACAGCTACATCCGCCCGTTGATGACCATCAGCCCCAGCGCGATCAAGCTCGGGTTGCCGGTCAACATCAAGTTCTCGGCCAATGACACCAGCGCCCTCGCTGACGAACTGGTGGAAGACAAATACCACAACGCCGTCATCTACACTGCCTGGTCCCATGGGTATCTGCCGGACTTGATCAACAAGGTGGCAAGCGAGGCCGTCGGTGAAAAACATGTGATTACCGACGATTGGTCCGGCAGCGATTTCGATAGCTTGTATGTGTTGACCCTGACCTGGCACAACGGCAAGGCCTCGCTGCTCAGCCGCAACTACAAGCAAGGCCTGGATAATGGCCAGCAGACTTGCCCGGACGCAACGCAAGTCAGCGCCGATATCTGACCGCCCCTGAAGACCCGTGGGGGGGGGGGGGGGGGGGGGGGGGGGGGGGGGGGGGGGGGGGGGGGGGGGGGGGGGGGGGGGGGGGGGGGGGGGGGGGGGGGGGGGGGGGGGGG
>NZ_JBIUVK010000036.1:0-61942 GCF_044742865.1 Pseudomonas sp. NPDC087814
TTGCACCACGGCGGCGGCGTCGGCATGGGCTTCTCCCAGCACTCGGGCATGGTGATTGTCTGCGACGGTACCGACGAAGCCGCCGAGCGTATCGCTCGCGTGCTGCACAACGACCCGGCGACCGGCGTGATGCGTCATGCGGATGCGGGCTACCAGATCGCCATCGACTGCGCCAAAGAGCAGGGCCTCAATCTCCCGATGATCAAATAACTAATGTGGGAGCGAGCTTGCTCGCGAATGCGGTGTATCAGTCACTGAAGTCGTTAGCTGACCCATCGCTTTCGCGAGCAAGCCCGCTCCCACATGTGATCTGCGTTTCACCCAAAAACAATCCATCAGAGGTTGAACATAAATGGCAGTAAAAGACGCTCGTGCAAGCACCACCCCGTTGATCGAAAGGCGTTCGATCGACTACATCCCGGAAGCGGAAAGACACGGCCGTCTATTGAGTCAGTTCACCCTGTGGTTGGGTGCCAACCTGCAAATCACTGCGATTGTCACCGGGGCCCTGGCCGTGGTGCTGGGCGGTGATGTGTTCTGGTCGTTGATCGGTCTGTTGATCGGTCAACTGCTGGGCGGTGGCGTCATGGCCCTGCATGCGGCGCAAGGCCCGCAACTGGGCTTGCCGCAGATGATCTCCAGCCGCGTGCAGTTCGGCGTGTATGGCGCGGTGATTCCACTGGTGCTGGTGTGCCTGATGTACATCGGTTTTTCCGCCAGCGGCTCATTGCTGGCGGGGCAGGCGGTGGCGCAGTTGCTTCACGTTGAAGACTGGGTCGGCATCGTATTGTTCGCGGGGCTGATCATGGTGTTTACGATCTTCGGCTACCGGGTGATCCACGGCATCGGTCGCATCGCCAGCGTGCTGGGGGTGGTTGCCTTCGTGTACCTGTTCTACAGGCTGCTGGCCGGTAACGACATCGGTGCGTTGCTGGGCAACAAGCATTTTTCCCTCAGCAGTTTCCTGCTGGCGATTTCCCTCTCGGCGTCCTGGCAGATTGCGTTCGGCCCGTATGTAGCGGACTACTCGCGCTACTTGCCGCGCAGCACGCAGGCCTCGAAAACCTTCTGGGCCGTGGGCCTCGGTTCGGTGATCGGCGCGCAGGCTTCGATGGTGTTCGGTGTGTTTGCGGCAGCCCTGGCAGGCTCGCAATTCGCTCACCACGAAGTGTCGTTTATCGTCGGCCTGGGCGGCACCGGGATCGTCGCGGCGCTGCTGTATTTCAGCATCGCCTTCGGCAAGGTCACCGTCACCACCCTCAACGCCTACGGCAGCTTCATGTCGATCGCGACAATCATCAGTGGTTTCCGTGGCAGCCGGCATATCGGCAGTGGCACGCGGCTGTTGTACATCTTCGTGATGGTGTCGATTGCCGCCGCGCTGGCGTTGCTGGGCAAGGACTCGTTCCTCAAGGATTTCTCCGCGTTCATCCTGTTCCTGCTGGCGTTTTTCACGCCCTGGAGTGCGATCAACCTGGTGGACTTCTACTGCATCACCAAAGAGCGCTATGACATCCCGGCCCTGTCCAACCCCAACGGTCGCTACGGTCGCTGGAACCTGATGGGCATCAGCATCTACGTGTTCGGCGTGCTGATTCAGATGCCGTTCATCTCGACGCATTTCTACACCGGCCCACTGGTCGCGAGCCTGGGCGACACCGATATCTCGTGGATCATCGGGCTGGTGGTGCCGGCGGCGTTGTACTACTGGGCTGCGAAAAAATGGCACAGCCCGATTCCTGAGCGCCTCGTGCTGCCCGATGTGCAGGGCGCCGCTGCTCAACCTGCTTAACCAGAACCCGGTACGCATGACAAACAGCGAATTGAAACAGCAAAACTGGCGAAAACTTTCCTCAAGGGACATCCTGAACTCTGGCACGCATGGTGAGCGACAACGCAGCCAAGAAAATCGACGCGGCCTTGTAGGTTGAGCTTTTCCGGTTGCCGCCACAGGCAACCGGGCGCCCGGCCACAATCCACTGGATCGAGAGCACACTATGTTTCCTGAGAGTTTTACGTTTTCCATCGCCGACTGGGTCAACAGTTGGGTCGATGCGCTGGTGACCAACTACGGCGATGTGTTCCGGCACATCTCCGATACGTTGCTGTGGGCCATCGTTAACCTGGAAGGTTTGCTGCGCGCAGCGCCCTGGTGGTTGATGTTGCTGATTGTCGGCGGTATTGCCTGGCATGCCACTCGCAAGTGGTTCACCACCGTCGTGATCGTCGGCCTGCTGTTTCTGGTGGGCGCGGTCGGGCTGTGGGACAAGCTGATGCAAACCCTGGCGCTGATGATGGTGGCCACGGTGATCTCGGTGCTGATCGGCATTCCCCTGGGGATTCTGTCGGCCCGCAGCAACCGCCTGCGTTCGGTGCTGATGCCGCTGCTGGACATCATGCAGACCATGCCCAGCTTCGTGTACCTGATCCCGGTGTTGATGCTGTTCGGCCTGGGCAAGGTCCCGGCGATTTTCGCCACGGTGATCTACGCCGCACCGCCGCTGATTCGTCTTACCGACCTGGGCATTCGCCAGGTGGACGGTGAAGTCATGGAAGCGATCAACGCCTTCGGTGCCAACCGCTGGCAGCAACTGTTCGGCGTGCAACTGCCGCTGGCCCTGCCGAGCATCATGGCCGGGATCAACCAGACCACCATGATGGCCCTGTCGATGGTGGTGATCGCCTCGATGATCGGCGCCCGTGGCCTGGGTGAAGATGTACTGGTGGGCATCCAGACCCTCAACGTTGGACGCGGCCTTGAAGCCGGTCTGGCGATCGTGATTCTTGCCGTGGTCATCGACCGCATTACGCAAGCCTATGGTCGTCCACGGCATGAGGCGAGCAAATGACTACTGTCAGCAAAATTGAAGTCAAAAACGTATTCAAGATTTTCGGCAACCGCTCCAAGGATGCACTGGCGTTGATTGGCCAGGGCAAGAGCAAGGACGAGGTGCTGGCCGAGACCGGTTGCGTGGTGGGCGTGAACGACCTGTCCCTGAGCGTCGACACCGGTGAAATCTTCGTGATCATGGGGCTGTCGGGTTCCGGCAAGTCGACCCTGGTGCGTCACTTCAACCGGCTGATCGACCCTACCAGCGGTGCGATCCTGGTGGACGGTGAAGACATCCTGCAACTGGACATGGAAGCCTTGCGCCAATTCCGCCGGCACAAGATCAGCATGGTGTTCCAGAGCTTTGGCCTGCTGCCTCACAAGAGTGTGCTGGACAACGTTGCCTACGGCCTGAAAGTGCGTGGCGAAACCAGGCAAGTGTGCGCCGAGCGTGCGCTGCACTGGATCGAAACCGTGGGCCTCAAGGGCTATGAAAACAAATACCCGCATCAACTTTCCGGCGGCATGCGTCAGCGTGTAGGCCTGGCCCGGGCGCTGGCGGCCGACACTGACATCATCCTGATGGACGAGGCGTTCAGTGCGCTCGACCCGCTTATCCGTGCCGAGATGCAAGACCAGTTATTGGAGCTGCAAAAGACCCTGCACAAGACGATCGTGTTCATTACCCACGACCTCGATGAGGCGGTGCGCATCGGCAACCGCATTGCGATCCTCAAGGACGGCAAGCTGATCCAGGTCGGCACGCCCCGCGAGATTTTGCATTCACCGGCGGATGAGTACGTGAACCGGTTTGTCCAGCGGCGGGTGGCGGTGGTTTGATCCGATATTTGTGGTGGGTTGGCTGAGGCTATCGCAGGCAAGCCAGCTCCCACATTTGGAATGCGTTTCCCCTGTGGAAGCTGGCTCGCTTGCGATGAGGCCAGTGAAGCTGCACAACAATTGCGAATTTCATGAAGAGGTCAACGATGTCCCAGGCTGAAAAAATCATCATCGCCGACGCCCCGATGCGTTGGCAGGACGTGGTCGCCGTGGCTCGCCACGGTGCGATCCTCGAACTCTCGGGCCAGGCCTGGGCTCGCATCGACAATGCACAGGCCATCGTCCAGCGCATCGTCACCAGCGGCGAGCGCGCCTACGGCATCAACACCGGCCTGGGCGCCTTGTGCAACGTGTCGCTCAAGGACGAACAACTGAGCCGGCTGTCGCGCAATACCTTGCTCAGCCATGCCTGCGGCGTCGGTGCGCCACTGAGTGTGGAGCAAACCCGCGCGATCATTTGCGCGGCGATCATTAACTACAGCCACGGCAAATCCGGCTTGCATCCGCAGGTGGTGCATTCGCTGCTGGGGCTGCTCAACCATGGCATCACGCCGCAAGTGCCGTCCCAGGGGTCCGTGGGTTACCTGACCCACATGGCGCACATTGGCGTCGCCTTGCTCGGCGTCGGCGACGTCAGCTATCGAGGCCGTATCGTTCCCGCACACCAGGCGCTGGCTGAAGAAGGTTTGCAGCCGGTAGTGCTTGGCGCCAAGGACGGGCTGTGCCTGGTCAACGGCACGCCGTGCATGACCGGCCTCAGCAGCCTGGCCCTAGCCGATGCGCACCGCCTGCTGCAATGGGCCGACGTGATCGGTGCCATGAGCTTCGAAGGCCAGCGCGGCCAGATCGACGCCTTCGACGAAGAAATCATCGCGCTCAAGCAGCACCCGGGCATGCAGCAAGTGGGCATCAACCTGCGCGCGTTGCTGGACGGCAGCGAAGTGATCGCCAGCAGCAAAGGCATTCGTACCCAGGACGCCCTGAGCATCCGTTCGATTCCCCAGGTGCACGGCGCCGCCCGCGACCAACTGGAACACGCCACCCGGCAGATCGAAACCGAACTCAACGGCGCCACCGATAACCCGCTGGTGCTCGGCACGCCAGACAACTACCGCGTGGTGTCCCAGGCCAATCCCCACGGGCAGTCCGTGGCCCTGGCGGCAGACATGCTGGCCATCGCCATGGCCGAAATCGGCTCCATCGCCGAGCGTCGCCTGGACCGTCTGATCAACCCGCACGTCAGTGGTTTGCCGGCGTTCCTGGTAAGCAACCCCGGGGTCAACTCCGGGATGATGATCGTGCAGTACGTCGCCGCCTCGCTGTGCGGGCAAAACCGCCAGTTGGCGCAACCGGCGGTGCTCGACAACTTCGTCACCTCGGGCCTGCAGGAAGACCACCTGAGCATGGGCACCAACGCCGCGCTGAAGCTGTATTCGGTGCTGGAAAACGTCATCCAGATCCTCGCCATCGAGTACTTGCTGGCGGCCCAGGCGTTCGAGTTCCTCCAGGAGCAACGCTTCGGCGCCGGCACCGATGCCGCCTGGCGTTTACTGCGCGAACACGTCCCGGCCTACGACCAGGACCGCTGGCTGGCGCCAGACATCGCAGCCACCGCCGCGTTGCTCAAGGACGCCGATTTACTGCAACGCACGCTACCGAATTTGCACTGACCTTTTCCCAACAATAACCAGCGTGCCAAGCCGACTGATCCTCTAAAAGAGCACAGCGGCGGATAACGGAAGCATCCGGAGCGACTGGTAGTTAACAACACTCTCAAAAGGAGCATGAATGTGACTGCGCTAAACCTGATTCCAGGCCAACTGAGCCTTGCCCAACTGCGGGCCATCTACCAGCAGCCGGTAACCCTCAGTCTGGATGACAGCGCCTCGGCCCAGATCGAAGCCAGTGTCGCCTGTGTGGAGCAGATTCTCGCCGAGAACCGCACCGCCTACGGCATCAACACCGGTTTCGGCCTGCTGGCCTCGACCCGCATCGCCAGCGAAGACCTGGAAAACCTCCAGCGTTCCCTGGTGCTGTCCCACGCCGCCGGCGTCGGTGAGCCCATCAGCGATGCGCTGGTACGGCTGGTCATGGTGCTCAAGGTCAACAGCCTGAGCCGGGGTTTTTCCGGGATTCGCCGGCAGGTCATCGACGCGCTGATCGCCCTGATCAATGCCGAGGTCTACCCGCACATTCCGCTGAAGGGTTCGGTGGGCGCCTCCGGTGACCTGGCGCCATTGGCCCACATGTCGCTGGTGCTGCTGGGCGAAGGCAAGGCCCGCTACAAAGGCGAATGGCTGGAAGCTACCGAAGCGCTGAAAGTTGCCGGCCTGACGCCGCTGACCCTGGCGGCCAAGGAAGGCCTGGCGCTGCTCAACGGCACCCAGGTTTCCACCGCTTATGCATTGCGTGGGCTGTTCGAGGGCGAAGATCTGTTCGCCGGTGCCCTGGCCTGTGGCGCCCTGACGGTGGAAGCCGTGCTGGGTTCGCGCTCGCCGTTCGACGCACGCATTCACGCTGCCCGGGGCCAGCGCGGCCAGATCGACTCTGCGGCCGCGTATCGCGCCCTGCTGGGTGAAAGCAGCGAAGTGTCGCAATCCCACGAGAACTGCGACAAGGTCCAGGACCCGTACTCCCTGCGTTGCCAGCCACAAGTCATGGGCGCCTGCCTGACCCAGTTCCGCCAGGCGGCCGAAGTGCTGGTGGTGGAAGCCAACGCTGTGTCGGATAACCCGCTGGTGTTTGCGGCTGAAGGTGACGTGATTTCCGGTGGCAACTTCCACGCCGAACCGGTGGCCATGGCGGCGGACAACATGGCGCTGGCCATCGCGGAAATCGGCTCCCTGAGCGAACGTCGCATCTCGTTGATGATGGACAAGCACATGTCGCAACTGCCGCCATTCCTGGTGGGCAATGGCGGTGTGAACTCCGGCTTTATGATCGCCCAGGTGACGGCGGCGGCATTGGCCAGCGAGAACAAGGCACTGGCGCATCCCCATAGCGTCGACAGCCTGCCGACGTCAGCCAACCAGGAAGACCACGTGTCGATGGCCCCGGCGGCGGGCAAGCGCCTGTGGGAAATGGCCGAGAACACCCGCGGTGTGCTGGCGGTGGAATGGTTGGCGGCTTGCCAGGGCCTGGACCTGCGCAATGGTTTGAAAACCTCGCCGGCGCTGGAAAAGGCGCGCGGGATCCTGCGCAGCAAAGTCGCGTTTTATGAGAAGGACCGCTTCTTTGCGCCGGACATCAATGCCGCCAGTGAGCTGCTGGCAACGCGTTGCCTGAACGAGCTGGTGCCGGCGAAATTGTTGCCGAGCTTGTAAGAGCGACACCGATCCAGTGTGGGAGCTGTCGAGCCCCGGCGAGGCTGCGATGGCGCCGGAACAGGCAACACTTTCGTAGCCTGACCCACCGCTATCGCAGCCTCGCTGGGGCTCGACAGCTCCCACATTTGATCTTCTACAGATTCGAATTTTCTCAGGATAAAAATAATTAGGGACGAGAAATGCACTCGGAAAAAGGTTTAAACCGCGGGCTCTCCGCCCGACATATTCGCTTCATGGCCCTCGGTTCCGCGATCGGTACCGGGCTGTTCTACGGCTCTGCCTCCGCCATCCAGATGGCCGGCCCGGCCGTGCTCCTGGCCTACCTGATCGGTGGCGCCGCGGTGTTCATGGTCATGCGCGCCCTCGGCGAAATGGCCGTGCATAACCCGGTGTCCGGCTCCTTCGGCCAGTACGCCAGTACCTACCTGGGCCCGATGGCCGGCTTTATCCTCGGCTGGACCTACGCCTTTGAAATGATCATCGTCTGCCTCGCCGACGTCACCGCCTTCGGCATCTACATGGGCTTCTGGTTTCCCGAAGTCGCGCGCTGGGTCTGGGTGCTGGGCATCGTGTTGCTGATCGGCGGCCTGAACCTGTGCAACGTCAAAGTCTTTGGTGAAATGGAGTTCTGGCTGTCGCTGCTCAAGGTCGGTGCCATTGTCGCAATGATCCTCGGCGGCTTCGGCATCATGCTGTTCGGTATTCACTCGGCGGGCGAAGCACCCGCTACCGGCCTCAGCAACCTGTGGGCCCACGGTGGCTTCATGCCTAACGGCGTGGGTGGCTTGATCGCGTCCTTCGCGGTGGTGATGTTTGCGTTTGGCGGCATCGAAATCATCGGCATCACCGCCGGCGAAGCCAAGGACCCGCAGCGGGTGATCCCCAAGGCAATCAACGCCGTGCCGCTGCGTATCCTGCTGTTCTACGTGCTGACGTTGTTTGTGCTGATGGCGATCTACCCGTGGCCGCAGATCGGCAGCCAGGGCAGCCCGTTCGTGCAGATCTTCAGCAACCTGGGGATAGGCTCGGCGGCGACCATTCTTAACATTGTGGTGATCTCGGCCGCCGTCTCGGCCATCAACAGCGACATCTTCGGCGCCGGTCGCATGATGTATGGCCTGGCCCAGCAAGGGCAGGCGCCCAAGGGTTTTGCCCAACTGTCGAGCCAGGGCGTGCCGTGGATGACCGTAGTGGTGATGGGCGCCGCGTTGCTCGGCGGTGTGGTGCTCAATTACCTGATCCCGGAAAACGTGTTCCTGGTCATCGCCTCGATTGCGACCTTCGCCACGGTGTGGGTATGGCTGATGATCCTGGTCACCCAGGTGGCCATGCGTCGCTCGATGACCAGGGAACAGATTGCCGAGCTGAAATTCCCGGTGCCGTTCTGGCCCTACGCGCCAGCGGCCGCCATCGTGTTCATGCTGTTCATCTTCGGCGTGCTGGGTTACTTCCCGGACACCCAGGCCGCTCTTATGGTCGGCGCCGTGTGGATCGTCTTGCTGATCGTCGCCTATCTGCTGTGGGTCAAGCCCGCCGCCGGGCAAACGGCCAAGGTCCACTACGACCCGGCTTTGTCTCATCGATAACCTAATGGAGGCGTTGATGAAAACGCTTTGGCAACACTGCCACGTTGCAACCATGGCCCAGGGCAACTACTCGATCATCGAGGACGCCGCCATTGTTACCTCGGGCACGCTCATCGAGTGGATCGGCCCGCGCGCCGATCTGCCGGATGCGAACTACGCAACCACCCATGACCTGCAAGGGGCGTGGGTCACGCCCGGGCTGATCGACTGCCACACCCACACGGTGTTCGGCGGCAATCGCAGCGGCGAGTTCGAGCAGCGGCTGCAAGGCGTGAGCTACGCCGAGATCGCAGCGGCCGGTGGCGGTATTGCCAGCACCGTGCGCGCCACGCGTGCGGCGAGCGAAGATGAACTGTTTGCCAGCGGCCACAAGCGCCTGCGCAGTTTGCTGCGCGACGGTGTAACCACCGTCGAGATCAAGTCCGGCTACGGCCTGGACCTGGCCAGCGAGCGCAAGATCCTGCGGGTGATCCGTCGCCTCGGCGCCGAGTTGCCGGTCAGTGTGCGCAGCACCTGCCTGGCGGCGCATGCGTTGCCGCCGGAGTACGTGGACCGGGCCGATGCCTACATCGATCACATCTGCACCGAAATGCTCCCGGCGCTGGCAGCGGAAGGCCTGGTGGACGCGGTCGACGCCTTCTGTGAGTACCTGGCGTTCTCACCGGAGCAGGTGGAGCGCGTGTTCATCGCCGCCCGGAAACTTGGCTTGCCGGTAAAGCTGCACGCCGAACAGTTGTCGTCCCTGCATGGCTCCAGCCTGGCGGCGCGTTACCAGGCGCTGTCGGCGGACCACCTGGAATTCATGACCGAGGAAGACGCCATCGCCATGGCTGCTTCCGGCACCGTCGCGGTGCTGCTGCCGGGCGCGTTCTACTTCCTGCGGGAAACCCAGTTGCCGCCGATGGATGCCCTGCGCAAGCACGGCGTGAAGATCGCGATCGCCAGCGACCTCAACCCGGGCACCTCGCCGGCGTTGTCGGTGCGCTTGATGCTGAACATGGCCTGCACCCTGTTCCGCATGACCCCGGAAGAAGCCCTGGCCGGCGCCACGCAACACGCGGCCACCGCCCTGGGCCTGGGCAACAGCCATGGCTCGCTGGAAGTGGGCAAGGTCGCGGATTTTGTCGCCTGGCAGATTGATCGTCCCGCCGACCTGGCCTACTGGCTGGGTGGCGAGCTGGATAAACGCGTCGTGCTCCACGGCGTCGAAGTCACCGTTTAAGGAGTACCGCTGTGGATAAGGTTCTGAACTTCAAACAAGGCCGTGTGCCGCTGCTGATCAGCATGCCCCACGCGGGCCTGCGCCTGACGCCGGCGGTGCAAGCCGGGCTGATCCCCGAGGCGCAAAGCCTGCCGGACACCGACTGGCACATTCCCACGCTGTACGACTTCGCCGAAGCGCTGGGCGCCAGCACCCTGGCGGCGGAGTATTCGCGCTTTGTCATCGACCTGAACCGGCCTTCAGACGACAAGCCGCTGTACGTTGGCGCAACCACCGGCCTGTACCCGGCGACACTGTTTGACGGTGTGCCGCTGTTCCGCGAAGGCCTGGAACCGTCCAAGGCCGAGCGCGCCACGTACCTGGAGCAGGTGTGGACGCCGTATCACCGCACCCTGCAAAACGAACTGGCCCGGCTCAAGGCCGAGTTCGGTTATGCGCTGCTGTTTGATGCGCACTCGATCCGCTCGGTGATCCCGCACCTGTTCGAAGGCAAGCTGCCGGACTTCAACCTCGGCACCTTCAACGGCGCGGCCTGCGATCCGCAGCTGGCCAGCGAACTGGAAGCCATCTGTGCCGGCCACCCGCAGTACAGCCATGTGCTCAACGGGCGCTTCAAGGGCGGGCACATCACCCGGCACTACGGCAACCCGGCCGAGAACATCCACGCCGTGCAGCTGGAGTTGGGGCAGTGCACCTACATGGAAGAGTTTGAGCCCTTCCGTTATCGCGCCGACCTGGCCGAGCCGACGCGGGTGGTGTTGAAGGAACTGCTGGAAGGGTTCCTGGCGTGGGGCAAGCGGCATTACTCCTGAGTGGCGTCGCTGCTGAGATAGCCTTCGCGAGCAAGCCCGCTCCCACATTCGACCGTGTTTCTTCAGGAGGAACACGGTCGAATGTGGGAGCGGGCTTGCTCGCGAAGAGGCCCTCAACAGCAACACACCTCCCAAGTCGTCTGTGTGCAAATCCCTGTCGCCACAGTTCGCTTTGATCAAGGTCTCGCTGGGTAAGGTGTTGGGCACGGCGCGTCAGACGCCACTCCCACAATAAAAACTGCCGAGTGAGACCGCATCGATGAAAAGACTGTTCAACCGTTGTCTGTTGATTCTCACCGGCGCCGCACTCTTGAGTGCCAACGCGATGGCTGCCGACCCGGCCTCGTGCAAGGTCGTGCGCATGGGCGTGGTCAGCTGGACCGACGTGATCGCCACCAGCGGCATGGCCGATGTGCTGCTCAATGGCCTGGGCTATGACAGCAAGCAAACCAGCGCCGTGCAGCAAATCATCTTTGCCGGCATCCGCGACAAACGCCTGGATATCTTCCTCGGCTACTGGAAACCGGCGATGGACAACAACATCGCGCCATTCCTCGCGGCCAAGCAGGTCAAGGTGTTCGACAAGCCGAGCCTGTCCGACGCCCAGGCGACGCTGGCGGTGCCGCAGTACGTTGCCGACGCCGGCTTGAAAACCTTTGCCGACATTGCCCGCTTCAAGGACAAGCTGGGCGGCAAGATCTATGGCATCGAGCCGGGCAGCGGTGCCAATACCGATATCCAGAAAATGATCGACAGCAACCGTTTTGGCCTCGGCGGCTTCAAGCTGGTGGCGTCCGGCGAGGCGGGCATGCTGGCGGCGGTGCAGCGGGCAGTGAATCGCAAGGAGTTCGTGGTGTTTGTCGGCTGGACCCCACACCCGATGAACATCAACATGAAAATGGCGTACCTGACCGGCAGTGAAGATGTGTTCGGTGCCAACGAAGGCATGGCCACGGTCTCCACGGTGACGGCGCCGGATTACGCCGAACGTTGCCCCAATGTGACCCGCCTGCTGGAGAACCTGACCTACACCGCGGCCCAGGAAAGCCAGTTGATGGTGCCGATCATGGACCGCAAGACGCCGCAGGATGTGGCCAGACAGTGGCTGCGCGACAACCACGAGGATTTGCAGCGCTGGCTGGCGGGTGTAACGACCCTGGATGGCAAGGACGGCGTGGCGGCGGTGCAGGCCAGCCTCAAGCCCTGAGCAAATGAAGATCAAAATGTGGGAGCGAGCAAGCCCGCTCCCACATTGGATTCGTGGCGGCTGTTAAATCCTTATCTTCAGGACGATCCTTCGATGTCCCATTACCCGATTTCCGCGCAGATGTGCGCCTTCGTCGAAAAAACCGAATCCTTCACCAGCGACGACACATCGCTGGCCGGATTGCGCCGAGGCTATGACCGCATGTGCCAGGCGTTCACCCCGGCGCGGCCCGAAGGGTTACAGGTGTCAGACGTTTCCCTGGGTGGCGTGGGCGTACGCATTTATCAGCCGGCGACGCCAATCCCTGATGGCGGCTGGCCATGCATCCTTTATATGCACGGTGGCGGCTGGGTGGTCGGCGGCCTGGATTCCCATGACTTCATGTGTGCTGAGCTGGCCGACTCACTGCAGGTGCTGGTGATCGCCATCGATTACCGCCTGGCACCCGAACACCCGTTTCCGGCCGCCTTTGAGGATTGCCGTGCGGTCTGGCAGGCGATCCAGGTGGGCGAAGCGCCCCAGCCGATCAACCTTCAGCGTCTGGTTGTGGCTGGTGACAGCGCCGGCGGTAACCTGGCGGCGGCCCTGTGCCTGGGCCTGCGGGATGACCATCAGCCGCAGCCCCTGGCGCAAGTCCTGATCTACCCCGGCCTGGGCGGCCCCGCCGACCTGCCGTCCCGCCGCGATTGCGTCGACGCGCCGCTGCTCAGTACCGCCGACACCGAGTGCTACCTCGCCCTTTACCTGCGTGGGCCGGACAAGCCGTCGCCCTACGCCATGCCATTGCTGGCCGTGGATTTCAGCGGGTTGCCGCAGGCTTTGATCGCTGTCGCCCAGTTCGACCCGTTGCGGGACGACGGCATGCTCTACGCCGAACGCCTGCAAGGCGCCGGGGTGGCGGCCACGCTGTATCCCGGCAAAGGCCTGGTTCACGGCTGCCTGCGGGCCCGGGGCCAGGTGTTGGAGGTCGACCGGCTGTACGTTTATCTGCTGGACTACCTGCGTGGTGTTCTGCTGACACAGGTCTAGGTCCACGAGGACATGCTCATTGCACAATTCGGGTTTATGATGCCAGACGGCAAAATAATAGACGTCCCCCCAGGGATGAACTCGACCCCTTACGGAGCGCGCAATGCAGACTTTGTACCCGCAGATCAAACCCTACGCCCGGCACGATCTGGCCGTCGATGAAACCCACGTCCTGTACGTCGACGAAAGCGGTTCCCCGGAAGGCTTGCCCGTTGTGTTCATCCATGGCGGCCCCGGCGCCGGGTGTGATGCCAATAGCCGCTGCTATTTCGATCCTAATCTGTACCGAATTGTTACTTTTGATCAGCGTGGCTGCGGGCGCTCCACCCCACGGGCCAGCCTGGAAAACAACACCACCTGGGACCTGGTGGCCGACCTTGAGCGGATTCGCGAACACCTGGGCATCGAAAAATGGGTGCTGTTCGGCGGTTCCTGGGGCTCGACCCTGGCCCTGGCCTACGCGCAAACCCACCCGGAGCGTGTGCACGGCCTGATCGTGCGGGGCATTTTCCTGGCCCGCCCCCAGGACATTCAATGGTTCTACCAGGCCGGCGCCAGCCGCCTGTTCCCGGATTACTGGCAGGACTACCTGGCGCCTATCCCGGCGGAGGAGCGGCACGACCTGCTCAGCGCCTACCACAAGCGCCTGACCGGCAACGACCAGATCGCCCAGATGCACGCCGCCAAGGCCTGGTCCACGTGGGAAGGGCGCATGTTGGGCCTGTGCCCGAACCCGCAATTGATCGAGCGTTTCTCCGAACCCCAGCGCGCCCTGTCGATTGCCCGTATCGAATGCCATTACTTCACCAATAACTCGTTCCTTGAACCTGACCAGTTGATCCGCGACATGCACAAGATCGCCCACCTGCCTGGCGTAATCGTGCATGGCCGCTACGATATGATCTGCCCGCTGGACAATGCCTGGGAGCTGCATCAGGCCTGGCCCAACAGTGAGCTGCAGATCATCCGCGAGGCCGGCCATGCGGCTTCCGAACCCGGAATCACCGATGCGCTGGTGCGTGCGGCGAGTGAAATGGCACGGCGCCTGCTTGATTTGCCGCCTGAAGAAGCATGAAGGGGCTTTTGCAACGGGTGCGCGGCGCCCGGGTCGAGGTAGAAGGGCAGGTGGTCGGGGCGATAGACCAGGGTTTGCTGGTGCTGGTGGCTGTCGAGCCTTCGGATACGCAAGCCAGCGCCGACAAGCTGCTGCATAAGCTGCTTAACTATCGGGTGTTCAGCGACGACGAGGGCAAGATGAACCTGTCCTTGAAAGACATTGGCGGCGGTTTGCTGCTGGTGTCGCAGTTCACCCTGGCGGCAGACACCAAGAGTGGGCTGAGGCCGAGCTTCTCCACGGCGGCACCGCCGGCGTTGGGCGAGGCGCTTTTCGACTATCTGCTGTTACAAGCGCAACAATTGCATGGCACGGTAGCGGCAGGGCGTTTTGGCGCTGATATGCAGGTGCATTTGGTCAATGATGGGCCGGTCACCTTCCTGTTACAGACGTGAATGTACTGAAAACGACTTGTGATGCCCAAAAAACCGGGTTTTCGCTACAAATACTTCGCTGACCCTGATGCGTTGTCACGCGGGCTACTAGATAATCGCGCGCTACGGGGATCAGCGTTAATTGGTCCATTTTTGACTTAGGTAGAGACTTGTCCGATAGCCATTGGGGAATCATTTAGCCCCATGGGAGTCGGAACAATGCTCGCCAACCTGGCATATAGATAGCTGGCCGTTGGTTTTTTGATCTGTTTTCGGCGAGGGTTGCTCGTGATTGTTAGTCCCTGTAATGCACCAAAATTGTCTGCCAAACGGTTACGAAACGTACTGGTGACGGGCTCTGCCCTGTTTTGCCTGTTCGGCGCGGGTCAACTGTGGGCATTCAGTCTGGATGATGTGTCGGCCAAGGCAAAAGAGCTGGCCGGGCAGAAATACGAAGCTCCGCGCAGCAATTTGCCGAACGAATTCCGCGAAATGAAATTCGCTGATTACCAGAAAATTCGTTTCCGCAACGAAAAAGCCGAGTGGGCCGATCAGAACACCCCGTTCAAGCTGTCCTTCTACCACCAGGGTATGCATTTCGATACACCGGTGAAAATCAACGAAGTCACCGCCGACAGCGTTCAGGAAATCAAGTACGACCCGTCCCGCTTCGATTTCGGCGACGTCAAGTTTGATCCCAAATCCACCGAACAGCTGGGTTATGCCGGTTTCCGTGTGCTGTACCCGATCAACAAGGGTGACAAGCAAGACGAAATCATGACCATGCTCGGCGCCAGCTATTTCCGCGTCGTGGGCAAGGACCAGGTCTACGGCCTGTCTGCCCGCGGCATGGCGATCGACACCGCGTTGCCGTCCGGCGAAGAATTCCCGCGTTTCACCGAGTTCTGGATCGAGCGTCCAAAACCGGGTGAGAAACAGCTGGTGATCTACGCCCTGCTGGATTCGCCGCGGGCCACCGGCGCTTATCGCCTGATCCTGCGCCCGGGTACCGACACCATCGTCGACGTCAAATCCCAGATGTACCTGCGTGACAAGGTCACCAAGCTGGGCATCGCCCCGCTGACCAGCATGTTCCTGTTCGGCGCCAACCAGCCGTCCAAGGTCCTCAACTACCGTCGCGAGCTGCACGATTCCAGCGGCCTGTCGATCCATGCCGGCAACGGCGAGTGGATCTGGCGCCCACTGAACAACCCCAAACACCTGTCGGTCAGCAACTTCACCGTGGAAAACCCGCGTGGTTTCGGCCTGCTGCAACGCGGCCGCAACTTCAGCCACTACGAAGACCTCGACGACAACTACGACAAGCGCCCAAGCGCCTGGATCGAGCCTGAAGGCGATTGGGGCAAGGGCTCCGTCGACCTGGTAGAGATTCCGACCGCCGATGAAACCAACGACAACATCGTTGCGTTCTGGAGCCCGGAAACACTGCCGGAGCCAGGCAAGCCGCTGGACGTTGCCTACCGCCTGCACTGGACATTGCAAGACGCCGAGTTCCATTCGCCAGAAAGCGCCTGGGTCAAGCAGACCCTGCGTTCCACCGGCGACGTCAAGCAATCCAACCTGATCCGTCAGCCAGACGGCAGCGTGGCTTACCTGGTGGACTTCGAGGGCCCGTCCCTGAAGAAACTGCCAGCTGACGCACCGGTTCGCAGCCAGGTCAGCGTGGGCGACAACGCCGAAATCGTTGAAAACAGCGTGCGCTACAACCCGCACACCCAAGGCTGGCGCTTGACCCTGCGCATGAAGATCAAGGACGCAGGCAAACCGACTGAAATGCGCGCTGCTCTGGTTCAGGACATCGTGCAGCCGGAACCGGAGAAGGTTTCGACCCAAGTGCTGAAAGCCGACAAAGTACTGGCTAAACAGCACGAGAAAGCGGCCAAGAAAGACGCCAAGGACAAGGACGCCAAGCAGCCGGAAGCGGCTGCCCCAGCCACACCACTCCCTACCCAGGATCAGGCCAAGACAGAGCAAGTCCTGACCGAAACCTGGAGCTATCAGTTGCCTGCCGATGAGTAATTCTCAAGTCCAGCCAGAGACTCTTGCCGAGTACCTGGCGCATCTACCGATGACCGATGAGCAGCGCGCCGAACTGGCGGGCTGCGAGTCCTTCAGTGAATTGCACAAGCGCCTGTCATCGTCCACGTTCGACGCGCCTGCCGACGCTGCCCAGGCATCGGTAGGCGCCCGGCTGACCCTCAACACTGCCGAAGAGCTGCAAGACGCCGAAATGCTGGTGCTCGACGCCAGCGGCCGGGTTTGCCTCAAGGCCACGCCGCCGATCCGTCGGACCAAGGTCGTGCCTGAGCCGTGGCGCACCAATATCCTGGTGCGTGGCTGGCGCCGCCTGACCGGCCGCACGAATCCACCGGCCCCGCCGAAGGATGAGCGCGTACTGCCGGCCGCCCGCTGGCGCACCGTCGGTTCGATCCGTCGCTATATCCTGCTGGTGCTGATGCTCGGCCAGACGATCGTTGCCGGCTGGTACATGAAAGGCATCATGCCGTACCAGGGCTGGTCCTTCGTCGACTTTGACGAGATCCGCAACCAGACCCTGCTGCAAACCGCGACCCAGGTACTGCCTTACGCCCTGCAAACCAGCATCCTGGTGCTGTTCGGGATTCTGTTCTGCTGGGTCTCTGCCGGTTTCTGGACCGCGCTGATGGGCTTCCTGGAACTGCTGACCGGTCACGATAAATACCGTATCTCCGGTAAAAGTGCCGGTGACGAGCCGATTCCGAAAGACGCCCGCACCGCCCTGGTCATGCCGATCTGCAACGAAGACGTGCCCCGGGTATTTGCCGGCCTGCGCGCGACGTTCGAATCGGTGGCTGCCACCGGTGACCTGGACCGTTTCGACTTCTTCGTCCTCAGCGACAGCAACGAGGCCGACATCTGCATCGCCGAGCAGCAAGCCTGGCTCGACGTGTGCCGCGAAGCCGGTGGCTTCGGCAAGATCTTCTATCGCCGCCGTCGCCGTCGCGTCAAACGCAAGAGCGGCAACCTCGACGACTTCTGCCGTCGCTGGGGCGGTGACTACAAGTACATGGTGGTGCTCGACGCCGACAGCGTGATGAGCGGCGAATGCCTGACCAGCCTGGTGCGCCTGATGGAAGCCACGCCGGATGCCGGGATTATCCAGACCGCGCCACGTGCGTCGGGCATGGATACCCTGTATGCGCGCATGCAGCAGTTCGCCACCCGGGTGTACGGCCCGCTGTTTACCGCCGGTCTGCACTTCTGGCAGCTGGGTGAATCCCACTACTGGGGTCACAACGCGATCATCCGCATGAAGCCGTTTATCGAGCACTGCGCCCTGGCGCCGTTGCCGGGTAAAGGTGCGTTTGCCGGTGCGATTCTTTCCCACGACTTCGTTGAAGCTGCGCTGATGCGCCGTGCCGGCTGGGGCGTGTGGATTGCCTACGATTTGCCGGGCAGCTACGAAGAGCTGCCGCCGAACCTGCTGGACGAACTCAAGCGTGACCGTCGCTGGTGCCACGGCAACCTGATGAACTTCCGCCTGTTTTTGGTAAAAGGCATGCACCCGGTGCACCGTGCGGTGTTCCTCACCGGCGTGATGTCGTACCTGTCGGCGCCGTTGTGGTTCTTCTTCCTGGTGCTGTCCACGGCCTTGCTGGCGGTCAACACACTGATGGAGCCGCAGTACTTCATGGCGCCGCGCCAGTTGTATCCGTTGTGGCCACAATGGCATCCGGACAAGGCGGTGGCGCTGTTCTCCACCACCATCGTTTTGCTGTTCCTGCCTAAATTGCTGAGCATCATCCTGATCTGGGCCAAGGGCGCGAAAGAGTTCGGCGGCAAGTTCAAGGTGACCCTGTCGATGCTGCTGGAGATGCTGTTCTCCATGTTGCTGGCGCCGGTGCGGATGATTTTCCACACCCGTTTCGTACTGGCCGCGTTCCTCGGCTGGGCGGCGACCTGGAACTCGCCACAGCGTGACGACGACTCCACACCATGGAGCGAGGCAGTCAAGCGCCACGGTCCGCAGACCCTGCTCGGCTTCTTCTGGGCGCTGCTGGTGGTGTGGTTGAACCCAAGCTTCCTGTGGTGGCTGGTGCCGATCGTCGGTTCGCTGATGCTGTCGATTCCGGTGTCGGTGATTTCCAGCCGGGTCAAACTGGGCCTCAAGTCTCGCGACGAGAGCCTGTTCCTGATCCCCGAGGAATACAATCCGCCCCAGGCGCTGTTGTCGACCGACAAGTACACCCACGAAAACCGTTGGCATGCGCTCAATGACGGTTTTGTGCGGGCGGTGGTCGATCCGCAGCAGAACGCCCTGGCGTGCGCCTTGGCAACTTCCCGTCACGGGCAGGCGGAGCCGATTGAGTGGCTGCGTGTTGACCGGGTTCGCCACGCGTTGAAAGTCGGCCCGGCCGGCCTCAACAACGGTGAACGCCTGGCCTTGCTCAGCGACCCGGTCGCCCTGGCACGCTTGCACGAGCAGGTCTGGAGCGAAGGCCACGCCGAGTGGCTGAGCGCCTGGCGCGAATCGGTCAAGGCCGATCCGCATGCGCCATTGCTGCCATTGAAGCCGCTGTCGTCCCAGGCTCAACCGGCCTGATTCCGACGCCCCCGAGGTGCCACCTCGGGGGCGTTTGCGATAACCGTCCTACGTTGTTTTTCCCTTCTGCTGCATCGCGCTAACTCCTTGTTATTTCGAAACAAAAGACCCTTCTCCGAGGCATATTGCCGTGCCTGCGAGTGGGTTAGCATCGCCCCCCAAATCTGACTCGAAGCCTGCGGCTTACGCGATCTTGCGCGTGGCCGGGTGTGGGAGTGTTAAATGGAACAGGGGCTTTTTTCATGATCAAAAGGTATTTGTCGATGCTGCTGCTCGGCATCGTCACATTTTCCCACGGTTACCTGGCGCATGCCGGAGCCATAGATGAGGCCGTTCGGCGGGGTGTGTTGAAAGTCGGCACCAATCCGGCCTACGTGCCCTTTGAGATGACCGACAAGAAAGGCCGGATCGTCGGGTTTGAAATTGACCTGCTTCGGGAGATGAGCAAGGCGCTGGGGGTCAAGCTGGAGCTGGTTTCGGTACCGTATATCGACCTGATTCCCGGCCTGCTGGCCAGCCGGTTCGACCTGATCGGCAGCGGCATGACTGTCACGCAGGAGCGCAACCTGACCCTCAATTTCAGCGACTCGTTCATCATCGTCGGCCAGACCGTGCTGCTGAACCCTCGGTTGGCCGACAAGGTCCAGAGCATCGAGGACTTGAACGAGGCCGGTTACCGGATCGTGGCCGCCGAAGGCACCACAGGCGAGGCGGCGGCGAAAAGGTTTCTCGGCACTGCACGGCTGCGCAGTTTTCCAACACCTGAAGAAGGCGTGCGCCAGGTGGTGGAGGGCAAGGCCGATGCGTTTATCCATGATGCGCCGTATAACCTGATCGCCATTACCAAGCCCCAGAACAGTGCGCTGTTGGCGCTGGAGCAACCCTTCACCTACGAGCCCCTGGCGTTCGGCTTGAAAAAGGGCGATTACGACAGCCTCAACTGGATCAATCATTTCCTCAACCAGGTGGCCCAGGACGGCACCTACGATCGGCTGCATGACAAGTGGTTCAAGGACTCGGGCTGGATGGCGGAAGTGGGCTGGTAGTCATAACTGCTTACACATCAAGCAATTGGCTGGGCCGTGGGTCGAGGTGTCTAGCCATGCCTTTCTCTGCACGGTTGTGGGGCTTTTCTGTCATACCTTGGCAACAAATCCCGGCGAAACCTTTGTACCCGGCGGTGAGTGAGTTAGGATCGCACCCCGAAATGGTGCAGCCCTTTTGCGCGCCGACCTCACAAGAAAATGAGTTCAGGGGACTTGATGATGAAAAAGTATCTTTCGATGCTGCTGCTGGGTGTCACCGCACTGGTGGCGGTCAACGCGGCACATGCCGGCGCCATCGATGATGCGGTCAAGCGCGGTACGCTGAAAGTCGGCATGGACCCGACTTACATGCCGTTCCAGATGACCAACAAACGCGGTGAAATCATCGGCTTTGAAGTCGACATCCTCAAGGCCATGGCCAAGTCGATGGGCGTGAAGTTCGAGCCGATTTCCACCGGTTACGACGGCATCATCCCGGCCCTGTTGACCGACAAGTTCGACATGATCGGCAGCGGCATGACCCTGACTCAGGAACGCAACCTGCGCCTGAACTTCAGCGAACCGTTCATCGTGGTCGGCCAGACCCTGCTGATCCGCAAGGAGCTGGAGGGCACCATCAAGTCCTACAAAGACCTGAATGACGAGAAATACCGCCTGACCTCCAAGCTCGGCACCACCGGCGAGATGGTGGCCAAGAAGCTGATCTCCAAAGCCAAGTACCACGGCTATGACAACGAGCAGGAAGCTGTTCTGGACGTGGTCAACGGCAAGGCTGACGCCTTCGTCTATGACGCCCCGTACAACGTGGTGGCCGTGAACAAGGTCGGCGCCGGCAAACTGGTGTTCCTTGATCAGCCGTTCACCTTTGAACCCCTGGCGTTCGGCCTGAAGAAGGGCGACTACGACAGCATCAACTTCATCAACAACTTCCTGCACCAGATCCGCAACGACGGCACCTACGATCGCATCCATGACAAGTGGTTCAAGAGCTCTGAGTGGCTCAAGGACATGGAATAAGGTTGGCTTAATACCGAGTCGAGCCCTTCGCGAGCAAGCCCGCTCCCACATTAGATCGCGGTCGAAATGTGGGAGCGGGCTTGCTCGCGAATAGGGCCTGCCAGGCGATACACATCCCGGAACCTGAAATGAAACAGAAAAAAGCCCAATGGCCCTGGCACCTGCTGACGGTGCTGGTGCTGGTCGGCCTGGCCGGCGCGTTGTATTACGCCACCTCGCTGATGTCCTACGAATGGCGCTGGAACCGCGTGCCGCAGTACTTCGTCTACCAGGCCGAAGAATCCCAGCGTGCGTCGGACATTTCCACCGTCAGCGAGTTGGTACGCAAGGGCGATGTGGCTGACGTCACCCTGCGTAATGACGAGGGCAACGAACAGCACCTGACCGTGGCCGAGAACAGTCTGCAAGTGGCCAAGGGCGATGACGTGGCCGAGGGCGATGTGGTCGGCGTCACCCGGCATTGGGCTGCGGGCCCTCTGCTGTGGGGCTTGTGGACTACGTTGTGGCTATCGGTGGTGTCCGGGGTGCTGGGACTGTTGATCGGCCTAGCGACCGGATTGTGTCGCCTGTCGAACAACCCGACTTTACGCGATCTGTCGACGATCTACGTCGAACTGGTACGCGGTACGCCACTATTGGTGCAGATCTTCATTTTCTATTTCTTTATCGGCACGGTGCTCAACCTGTCCCGGGAATTCGCCGGGATCGCCGCGCTGTCACTGTTTACCGGCGCGTATGTGGCGGAAATCATCCGTGCCGGCGTGCAGTCGATTGCCCGGGGCCAGAATGAAGCGGCACGTTCCCTGGGGCTCAGTGCTGGCCAGTCGATGCGCCATGTGGTGTTGCCGCAAGCCTTCAAGCGCGTGCTGCCGCCCCTGGCCGGGCAATTTATCAGCCTGGTGAAGGACACGTCCCTGGTGTCGGTGATCGCGATTACCGAGCTGCTCAAAAGCGGCCGCGAGGTCATCACCACCTCGTTCTCGCCGTTCGAAATCCTGTTCTGCGTCGCAGGCCTGTACCTGCTGATCAACCTGCCGCTGTCGAAAATCGCCAGCCGGCTTGAGCGGAGGCTCGCGCAAAGTGATTGAAGTCCGCGATCTGGTAAAAGTCTTCGACACCCGTGGCCACGTCGTGCGCGCGGTGGATAACGTGACCACGCAGGTGGCCAGGGGTGAAGTGCTGGTGGTGATCGGCCCGTCCGGTTCCGGCAAGTCGACGTTCCTGCGCTGCCTTAACGGCCTGGAGGAATTCGATTCCGGCTCGGTAAGCATCGACGGCCTGCAACTGGCAGACCCGAAAACCGACGTGAACGCCTACCGCCGTGAAGTCGGCATGGTGTTCCAGCACTTCAACCTGTTCCCCCACATGACCGTGCTGGAAAACCTCTGCCTGGCGCAAAAAGTCGTGCGCAAGCGCGGCAAGAAAGAGCGCGAGGCCAAGGCCCTGGCGCTCCTGGAGAAAGTCGGCATTGCCCAGAAAGCCCACGAGTTCCCGTCGCGGCTTTCCGGTGGCCAGCAGCAACGCGTCGCGATTGCCCGCGCGCTGGCGATGGAGCCCAAGGTGATGCTGTTTGACGAGCCCACCTCGGCCCTGGACCCGGAAATGGTCGGCGAAGTGCTGGACGTGATGAAGACCCTGGCCCTGGAAGGCATGACCATGGTCTGCGTCACCCATGAAATGGGCTTTGCCCGAGAAGTGGCTGATCGCGTGCTGTTCTTCGATCACGGCAAACTGTTGGAGGACGCCGCCCCGGCGCAATTCTTCGATGCGCCGAAGGACCCTCGCGCCCAAGCCTTCCTGCGCCAGGTTCTATAAATGCGTGGGAATGCTTCTTGTGGCGAGGGAGCTTGCTCCCGCTGGGCTGCGTAGCGGCTCCCAAAAAAGATAGGAGCGCTGCGCACTCCAGCGGGAGCAAGCTCCCTCGCCACAGGTTGGGTTTTTTCAGACCTTGAACTTGCCCACCCACACCTGCAAATCCGCCCCCAGGCGCGCCAGTTCGACACTGGCCGCCGCTGTGTCCTGACTCGCGGCCCAGGTCTGTTCCGATACATCCTTGACCTTCAACACGCTGCGGTTGATCTCCTCGGCGACCGCGGTTTGTTCCTCGGCGGCAGCGGCAATCTGCGGGTTCATCTCCTGAATCACTGACACGGTACGGGTGATACCCGCCAGTGCGTCTCCTGCGCGACGGGTCAGTTGCACGCTGTTGTCGGTGAGGCTGCGACTGTTGTCCATGATGTCGGCCACCTGCTGCGTGCCCCGGTGCAGGCCGCTGATCAACTCCTCGATTTCCTCGGCCGACTGCTGGGTGCGTTGTGCCAGGCTGCGCACTTCATCGGCGACCACGGCAAACCCCCTGCCGGCTTCGCCTGCGCGAGCCGCCTCAATCGCGGCGTTGAGGGCCAGCAAGTTGGTCTGTTCCGATACCGACTTGATCACTTCCAGCACGCTGCCGATCTTCCGGCTTTCCTGTTGCAGGCCTTGCATGGCCTGGCTTGAACGAGCCATCTCCTGAGCCAGGTGCTCGATGTGGGTAATGGCCTCAGCCACCACCTGATCGCCCTGGGCCGCCTGCCGGTCGGCCTCGGCAGCAGCCAGCGACGCTTGCTCGGCATGGCGCGCAACTTCCTGGGAGGTGGCGAGCATCTCGTTCATGGCGGTGGCCACCTGTTCGGTTTCCTGCTTCTGGCCGTCGACCCCGTCGCGGGTTTGCTCGGTGACCGCCGAGAGTTGCTCGGCGGCGCTGGCGATCTGCTGGGCGCTGTCGCCGATGCCGCTGATCAAGCCCCGCAGGTTGAGGGTCATTTGCCCGATGCTGCGCTGCAACTGCCCCAGTTCATCCTGGCGCGAGGCCTGGATGTCGTGGCTCAGGTCACCTTCGGCGATCCGGTTGGCTACGGACAGGGCCTGGCGCAGCGGCGCGACGATCTGGCCGGCGATCAACCAGGCGGCCACGACGCCGAGCAACAGCGCCGCTGCAGTAACGTTGAGCAGCAGGGTGCGGGCGAGGCTGGCTTCGTTGTCACGCTTGGCGGTCTGGTCCTGGCTCAGCAGGTCGCTTTCCGTGAGCAATTGATCCAGCCACTGTTCAAGCTGGTTCTGGGTGGTTTCGGCGCTGAGTTGGGCGTCCTTGAGGCGTGTCAGGTGAGTCCGAAAGTCGAGCAGGACTTTTTTCAGGGCGCTGGCGTCAACCGGCAGCGCGCCTACCGCCGCCTGGGCGCCATCCAGGGCCAGTAGCGCATCACTCACGCCCTTGGCGTAGGCGTCCAATGACGCAGCGGCCCAGGCGGGGCTCTGGGCGCGGTCTTCGGCTTGTTCCAGGGCCTGGCGCAATTGTTCCACGGCATCGAGAGCCTTTTCATCGTCTTGATTGGGCAGGTTGCTCGACAGTTCAGAGAGGCTGTCACTGCTCTGGACTGAGCTGCGCTTGAGCTGTTCACGGGCGTTTTCACGTTGCTTGATCAGCCCCTCCAGGCCGCTTAAGGCGGTCTTGAAACTGGTGACGAAGCGTCGGCTTTCCTGCAGCTGTTGTTGGTTGACCGGGTCGGTAAATCGCGGGGAAAGATCCACCAGGAACTGGTCGATCTTGTCCATATGCAGCTCTATTTTGGACAGGCTGGCCGGGTCGTTAAGGGTGCGATAGACGATGCGATCAGCGCGCAACTCTTCGCCGACGACTGCCAATTGCGAGAGCAGCGTGAGTTTTTGGGAGCGCTCGAGGGATGCGCTCAAGGCTTGCCAACCGGTAGAGGCGATGATCAGGCTGAGGCTGAGCACCAGGCCAAAGCCCAGGGCAAGTTTGAGGCTGATGCTGATGTTTCCGAGCAGGCGGGTCAGTGGACGAAACATGGTGAACCTCCAACGAATCAAAAGGAGCGTCTCAAGCGTCCGGCCAACAATGGTCAGGGGAGTTGAAACGCTACTTTTATTCGGCGCCAGGTGTGTGATCCACGACCTGAAAAACGCGTAGGAAATTTCACATATTGTCGGAGCGGCGGCCCTGATGGCCGCCGCAAGCGGGTCAGACCTTGAAGCGACCTACCAGGCTTTGCAGGTAAACCCCCAGGCGCGCCAGCTCTGCACTGGAAGCCGCAGTTTCTTCGCTGGCCGCCGAGGTTTGTTCGGAAACGTCCCGCACGTTGAGCACGCTGCGGTTGATCTCTTCGGCCACGGCGCTTTGCTGCTCGGCGGCGGTGGCGATCTGCTGGTTCATCGCCTGGATCGCCGAGACGGTACGGGTGATGTTCTCCAGGGCATTGCCGGCCCGACGGGTCAGCTCGACGCTGCTGTCGGTCAGGCCGCGACTGTTGTCCATGATGGTTGCCACCTGCTGGGTGCCGCTTTGCAGGCCGACGATCAACTCTTCGATTTCCTCGGTGGACTTCTGCGTCCGCTGGGCCAGGCTGCGCACTTCATCGGCAACCACCGCAAAACCGCGTCCTGCTTCACCGGCGCGCGCCGCTTCAATCGCTGCGTTAAGGGCCAGCAGGTTGGTTTGCTGGGCCACCGACTTGATGACGTCCAGCACACTGCCGATCTTGTCGCTCTCACGCTTGAGATGGCCCATGGCTTCGGTGGAGTTGCCCACCTCGCTGGCCAGGCGCTCGATCTGGGCGATGGCCTCGCCGACCACCTTGTCGCCTTCACGGGCCTGTTGGTCGGCGGCTACGGCGGCTTCCGAGGCTTCTTCAGCGTTACGGGCGACTTCCTGCACGGTAGCGGCCATTTCGTTCATGGCGGTGGCCACCTGGTCGGTCTCGACCTTCTGGCTGTTGACCCCGGCGCTGGTCTGCTCGGTAACGGCCGATAGCTGCTCGGCGGCACTGGCGATCTGGGTGACGCCGTCGCTGATACCGCCAATCAGCTCCCGCAGGCCCACGGTCATGCTTTGCATCGACCGTTGCAGTTGCCCCAGTTCATCCTGGCGCCGGGAGATCAGGTTGTGGCTCAGGTCGCCGGACGCCACGCGCTCGGCGACTTTGAGGGTCTGGTTCAGTGGAATCACGATCTGCCGGGTAATGGCCCAGGCGGCGAGTACACCAAACGCCAGCGCGAGGGCGGTGGCCAGTAACAGCAGGTTCTTGGCGTGGGCGGCATCGGTATCACGCACCACGGTTTGCGAAGTGGTGAGTTTGTTACTGCGGTCGAGCAGGATATCGCCCTGCTCGCCCATGATTTTCATCGCGGCGGCACTGGCCACCTGGGAGTCGCGGTACTGGCTCACGGCGGCGCGGTAGGCCTGCAGCGAGACGCTGGCTTCTTGCAGGTTGGCCCGATATTGCTCGGGCAACGGGTCGTTGAGGTCGGTGATTTTCTTCAGGGCGTTGTCGATGGCATCCAGGGCCGGTTGTTCGGCCTCGACCTTGCCGCTGTAGGTGTAGCCGCGCACCTGGAAGCGCGCTTGCTGGATCAGTTTGCTCAGGTCGACCACGCTGTTGAACAGGGTGACGCTGTCGCCTTGCAGCAGGGATTTTTCCACTTCGTTGATTTTCGCGACGGCGTTGTCGGCGGTATCGCCCAGTTTGCTGCGGGCGCCTTCACGCTTGAGGCCGGCCTGCACCATGGCGCCGAAGGCTTTTTTGTATTGGCCCAAGGCATCCTGTTGCTGCTCTACCACGAGCTTGTCGTCGGGTTGCTCGATCAGGTCTGCGGCGGTTTTCAGGCCACTGTCCAGCTGGGTGATCAGGTCGTTGACCGCGCTGGTGCCTTGTTCGCCACGGCGCATTTCGAAGTCCAGTCGCGCCAGGCGCAGGTCCTTGGTCAGCCCGTTGAGGCTGGAGATGTAGCCCAGCTTGTCGCCACGGCTGATCACGCCGCTGAGGCCGGTCCAGCCGGTGAAGGTGATCAATAGGGTCAAGACCAATACCAGGCCGAAGCCTATGCTCAGCTTGCGGTTGACGCTGACATTCCCCAGTTTCTCGGCTAACCAACGATACATGCTGCGAACTCCCCTGGAACAAGGCTTGGACTTATTCAGAGCGTATCGGCAGATTCGGATGTTTCTGTAGGAGCGAGCTTGCTCGCGAAGGTCGTCAACGATAACGCGGGCATTCTGAGTGAGCGCGGTGTCCTTGAGTTTTTCGCGAGCAAGCTCGCTCCTACAGGAGAGGGCGGTGTTAGAAAAGGCGGGCGAGCAGCGCGGTGACGGCGGTTTCGACTCTCAGGATGCGCGCGCCGAGTTGCACCGGCTGCAACCCGGCCTTGGCCAGCAGGTCCACCTCGTAGGGAATCCAGCCGCCTTCCGGCCCGATGGCCAGGGTGACCGGTTCATCCAGCCCGCGAGGGCAGGGCGGATAGTCGCCGGGGTGACCAATCAGGCCGAGGGTGCCTTGCGCCATGGCGGGCAGGCGGTCTTCGACGAATGGCTTGAAGCGCTTTTCGATCACGATCTCGGGCAGCACCGTGTCCCGGGCCTGTTCCAGGCCGAGGATCAATTGCTCGCGAATCGCTTCCGGCTCCAGGAACGGCGTCTGCCAGAAGCTTTTTTCCACGCGATAGCTGTTCACCAGCACCACTCGCGGCACGCCCATGGACGCCACGGTTTGCAGAACCCGGCGCAGCATTTTCGGACGGGGCAGGGCCAGCAGCAGGGTCAGGGGCAGTTTGGCCGGCGGCGGCTGGTCGAAGGTCACTTCCAGCTCGGCTTCCCGGGCTTCCAGGCGCAGCAACTGCGCGTTGCCCATCAACCCGCCAATCCGTCCGACCCGCAGGCTGTCGCCTACGGCGGCACGGTGGACTTCCTGCATATGCACCAGGCGCCGATCACGCAGCACCACCCGGTCGGCCGCGATAAAGTCGGCCTCCTCAAGCAGCAGCAGGTTCACGGCTGGGTCGCTGGCGGCTGGTCGTCGTCGGCGGGTTGGTCATCGGGGTGATCGCCACGCTTGCTCACCAGGCTGCCAAACAGGATGCCAATCTCGAACAGCATCCACATGGGTACGGCCAGCAGGGTCTGGGAGAAGATGTCCGGCGGGGTCAGGATCATGCCGACCACGAAGCAGCCGATGATCACGTACGGGCGGATCTTCTTCAGGTATTTGACGTCGACCACGCCGATCCACACCAGCAGCACCACGGCCACCGGGATTTCGAACGCCACGCCGAAGGCGAAGAACAGCGTCATCACGAAGTCGAGGTAGCTGGTGATGTCGGTCATCATTTCCACGCCGGCCGGGGTGGCGGCGGCGAAGAACTTGAAGATCAGCGGGAACACCAGGAAGTAGGCGAAGGCCATCCCGGTGTAGAACAGCAGGATGCTCGACACCAGCAGCGGCACGGCGATGCGTTTTTCATGCTTGTACAGGCCCGGCGCGATAAAGCCCCAGATCTGATGCAGGATCACCGGGATCGCCAGGAACAGCGAAACCATCATCGTCAGCTTCAACGGCGTGAGGAACGGCGATGACACGTCGGTGGCGATCATCGTCGCGCCAGCCGGCAAGTAGTCGCGCAGCGGCGTGGAGACGAAGGTGTAGATCTGCTGGGTGAAGGCAAACAGCCCGGCAAAGATGATGAAGATCGCCGCGACACAGCGCAGCAGGCGGGTGCGCAACTCGGTGAGGTGCGAGACCAGTGGCATGTGCTGGTCGGTTTCCGGTTTATCAGCGCTCATGGGGCTCGCGGCGGCAATGTAGGGTCGTGGGGCGCGGGCGACACGGCAGGTGTCGGCGCGGGTTCGGTCGGGGTCACGGGCGCAGTGGGCGCAGGCTCGACGGCGTGCACGGGTTCAGCGACCGGTGCAGACGCGGGTGCGGCGGGCGGAGCAATCGAATGCTCGGCCACAGGCTCGACCGGCTTGGGCGTTTCCTGCACCGGCGAGAGAATCTTCCGTGCCTCCTGCTCCAACGACAGAATGTGTTCGTTGTGCAGTTGCCGGCGAATCTCGTCGGCGCCGATTTCCCGTTCAACTTCCTGTTTGATGGCGTTGAAACTGCGTTTCAGGCGCCCGATCCACAGGCCGGCCGTGCGCGCGGCACCGGGCAGGCGTTCCGGCCCCAGTACCAGCAGGGCCACGAGGCCGACGAGCAGCAGTTCAGAGAAGCTGATACCAAACATTATTCAGTACTCACGAGTCTTTTTGGTTCTGCTCTTTGACGTGCTCGGCCTGCACGTCGAAGGTGCGACGTTCAGTGATCGGCTGAGTGGCCTGCGGGTGTACAGGCTGCGCCGGTGGCACCGGATTGACGGCCGGGTCGGCAGGCTTTTCGTCGTCGTTCATGGCCTTGCGAAAGCCCTTGATCGATTCACCGACGTCGGTGCCGAGGTTTTTCAGTTTCTTGGTGCCGAACACCAGCACAACGACCACAAGAATGACGATCCAGTGTTTCCAGTCAAAAATGCCCATGCTGCAATTCCTCTGTAAAAGTTGGTCAGGCGGACGGGCGCGAGGCCTTTTCGGCATGCCCGGACAAGCCGAAGCGACGGTCCAGTTCATCAAGCACTGCCTGTGGATGCTGCCCCAGTTGGGCGAGCATGACCAGACTGTGGAACCACAAGTCGGCAGTTTCGTAGATCACGTCGCTGCAGTCGCCGCTGATTTGCGCGTCCTTGGCCGCAATAATCGTCTCGACGGATTCTTCGCCGAGTTTTTCCAGGATCTTGTTCAGACCCTTGTGGTACAGGCTGGCGACGTAGGAGCTGTCGGCGTCCGCGCCTTTGCGGTCTTCCAGCACCTGGGCCACACGGTTGAGGGTATCGCTCATGTTCAGTGTCCTGCCGAATAGATAGCGTGCGGGTCTTTGAGCACGGGCTCGACGGTCTTCCACTCGCCGTTCTGGAACACGCGGTAGAAGCAGCTGTGACGGCCGGTGTGACAGGCGATATCGCCGATCTGCTCGACCTTGAGGATCACCACATCGGCATCGCAGTCGATGCGCATCTCATGCAGGGTTTGCACGTGCCCGGACTCTTCGCCCTTGCGCCACAGTTTGCCACGGGAACGTGACCAGTAGATGGCGCGGTTCTCGGCGGCGGTCAGGCTCAGGGCCTCGCGGTTCATCCAGGCCATCATCAGCACGCGCCCGGTCTTGTAGTCCTGGGCAATGGCCGGCACCAGGCCGTCACTGTCCCACTTGATCTCGTCCAGCCAGTCTTTCATTTTCGGCTCCGGCAATTTGCGACAGTGTATAACCGGATTGGCTATCGACGCACGATCAGATACACGCCCACCGCGACCATGATGCCGGCCGGCCAGTGGCCCAGTTCATTCAGCGGCCCGCCGGCGGCCAGTATCGTACCGCCCACCAGGTGCGCGGCGCCCAGCAGGCGCAGGAACCAGTCGTCCTTGCGCTTGTGCCACGGCGGTGCGGGGTCCTTGGCGTGGGGCTGGGACATGCGCTCCAGCAGGTCGCGGGTCATGTTGGCCAGGTGCGGCAGTTGCTCGACCTGGCTTTGCAGGTTGCCCAGCAGGGTTTTCGGGCTGATACGGTCCCGCATCCAGCGCTCGAGGAACGGCTGGGCGGTGTTCCACAGGTCGAGGTCCGGGTACAGCTGGCGGCCCAGGCCTTCGATGTTCAGCAGGGTCTTTTGCAACAGTACCAACTGCGGCTGCACTTCCATATTGAAGCGCCGCGCCGTCTGGAACAGACGCATCAGCACCTGACCGAAGGAAATATCCTTTAACGGTTTTTCAAAGATCGGCTCGCACACAGTGCGGATCGCCGCTTCGAATTCGTTGAGCTTGGTTTCGGCCGGCACCCAGCCCGAATCGATGTGCAACTGCGCCACGCGGCGGTAATCACGCTTGAAGAAAGCGAACAGGTTGCGCGCCAGGTAATCCTGGTCTTCCGGGGTCAGGCTGCCGACGATGCCGCAGTCGATCGCAATGTACTGCGGGCTCCACGGGTTCACGGTGCTGACGAAGATGTTGCCGGGGTGCATGTCGGCATGGAAGAAGCTGTCGCGGAATACCTGGGTGAAGAAAATTTCCACGCCGCGCTCGGCAAGCATCTTCATGTCGGTGCGCTGGTCGGCCAGGGTCGCGAGGTCGGTGACCTGCACGCCGTAGATGCGCTCCATCACCAGCACTTTCGGGCGGCACCAGTCCCAATAGACTTGCGGCACGTACAGCAGCTGCGAGCCTTCGAAGTTGCGCTTGAGCTGGCTGGCGTTGGCCGCTTCGCGCAGCAGGTCGAGTTCGTCGTAGATGGTTTTTTCGTAGTCCAGCACCACGTCCACCGGGTGCAGCAGGCGCGCATCGGCAGAGAAGCGCTCGGCGGCGCGGGCGAGGATGAACAGCCACGCCAGGTCCTGGCCGATGATCGGCTTGAGGCCCGGGCGGATCACCTTCACCACCACTTCTTCGCCGCTTTTCAGTTGCGCGGCATGCACCTGGGCCACCGAGGCCGAGGCCAGCGGCGCGATGTCGAAGCGGCTGAAGACTTCGCTGATCTTCTTGCCCAGCTGTTCTTCAATCAGCGTGACTGCCAGTTGCGAGTCGAACGGCGGCACGCGGTCCTGCAACAGCATCAGTTCGTCGGCGATGTCTTCGGGCAACAGGTCGCGGCGGGTGGAGAGGATCTGCCCGAACTTGATGAAGATCGGCCCCAGGTCCTGCAACGCCAGGCGCAGGCGCGCGCCACGGCTCAGCTCGAGGGTCTTGCGCGGGAACCAGCGCCACGGCAGCACATAGCGCACCGCCAGCAGAAACCACGGCAGCGGCAGGGCGAACAGCAGGTCATCGAGGCGGTAGCGGATTACGACGCGCTGGATACGAAACAAACGGCGGACGGCGAGCAGCTTCATGCGTTATCGCTTGAATCAAGGGAGCGGCTCAGGCGCTCGAAGCGCGCCTCAAGTCGTTCCAGGTCGAGTTTGGCCTGGTCGAGTTCGCGAAAGCGCGCTTCCGCTTCCCGTTGTCCGACCAGGGTGCGCGATTCTTCGCTCAGGTATTCGGCGAGGTTCTGGTTCAGGCTGGCGAAACCCTGCTGGTACCAGCGCGTACGGCTGCGCAGATGACCGCTGATCAGTTGGGTGGCCACCGGGCCGAGCCAACGTGACAGCTCGTATTCCCAGTCCAGTTCCAGGTCTTGCAGCACGGCGGCCAGGTCCATCAGCACCGCGCTGTCGCCTTCAAGTTCCACGTCCGGGCCGTGGAGGATCGCCGTCTTGTCCCGGCTCAGGGCCAGGCGCAGCAGGCTTGAGCCGGAAGCACGCAGGGTGCAGTCGGCGTCGGCGGCCCAGTGGGACGCCAGCAACAGGCCTTCATCGCTGGGCAGGATAAACAGCTGCAAGGCGGGGCTGGTGCAGTCGACGGCGATGATCCTGCCGTTCAGGTGCGCCAGCCGTGCCAGGGCGGTGCTGTCCAGGCGCAGTACACGGTTGAGGCCGTGTTCGACGCTGGCGAGAAGGCCTGCGAACAGCATCAGGGCTTGATGCCGCGGTGCAGGGCGACGATGCCCGAGGTCATGTTGTGGTAGGTCACGCGGTCGAAACCGGCCTCTACCATCATCGACTTCAGGGTTTCCTGGTTCGGGTGCATGCGGATCGATTCGGCCAGGTAGCGGTAGCTTTCGGCGTCATTGGTGATCAGCTTGCCCATCAACGGCATGAAGGCGAACGAGTAGGTGTCGTAGACCTTGGACATCAGTGCGTTGGTCGGCTTGGAGAACTCCAGCACCAGCAGGCGACCGCCGGGCTTGAGTACGCGCAGCATCGAGCGCAGTGCGTCTTCCTTGTGGGTCACGTTACGCAGGCCGAAGGCGATGGTCACGCAGTCGAAGTGGTTGTCCGGGAACGGCAGCTTTTCAGCGTCGGCCTGGACGAACTCGATATTGCCCGCCACACCTTTGTCCAGCAGGCGATCACGACCGACCTTGAGCATCGAGCCGTTGATGTCGGCCAGTACCACTTGGCCGGTGGGGCCCACCAGCTTGGAGAACTTGGCGGCCAGGTCGCCCGTACCACCGGCGATATCCAGCACACGGTTGCCGGTGCGTACACCCGACAACTCAATGGTGAAGCGCTTCCACAGACGGTGCATGCCGCCGGAGAGCACGTCGTTCATCAAGTCGTACTTGGCGGCGACCGAGTGAAACACCTCGGCGACTTTTTCCGCTTTCTGGCTTTCCGGGACGTTCTTGAAGCCGAAGTGAGTGGTGGGTTCGGCATCGCTGCCTTTGCGCTGATCAGTCATATCGCTGTCACCAAAAGAGAATGGGGGCATTCTAATCCCCAAGGCATGCTTTGTCTTGGCAAGGCTGAAGGTAAGATAGGTGGTCACCGAGACCTTTTGCCGCATGGCGGGTCGACAAGTCTCTATAACGAGGAGTCATTCAAATGGCCCGTATACAGGTTGAACGTGCCCACACACTGGGCAAAGACGCTGCCCGAGAAAAAGCCGACAAGTTGGCGAGCAAACTCAAGGAGCAATATGGCCTGGAGTCTTCGTGGGCCGGCGACACACTGAACCTCAAACGTTCGGGAGTTAAAGGCACCGTGAAAGTGGCGGAAGATTCCCTGCGGATTGAAGTCGAGCTGGGCCTGTTGATGTCGGCCATGAGTGGCACCATCAAGTCGGAAATCGAGAAGGCACTGGATAAAGCCCTGGCCTGATTTGCGACCTTCTTAGGGTGCCGATTCTAATTTTTCTGCCTACTTTGTGCCCAAGCCCCCAACTTCTGTGGGCAGTTCCTCCCCCCTTTATGCGTGAGGTGCACCATGGCCAAAGTTATTTTGAAGAAAAAAATTGCTACCGGAACTAACGCCCTGACTGACGTTAAATCCTATGCCCGCAAGATCTGGCTGGCCGGTTTGGGGGCTTACGCCAAGGTCGGAAGCGAGGGCGCCGAGTACTTCAAAGAGCTGGTTAAGACTGGTCAACGTGTTGAAAGTAAAGGCAAAAAAGTTGTGATTGAACAACTTGATGCAGCCAACAGTCAGATTGATCAAGTCAAGAGCGAAGTCTTCGGCATCAAAGGTCGAGTCGAAGTGCAACTGGATAAAGTTGAAAGCGCTTTTGATAGTCGTGTTGGAAGTGCCTTGAATCGGATCGGCATTCCGTCTAAACATGACGTGGAGACACTCTCTGCTAAGCTCGATGAGCTGACGGCATTGCTCGAACGTGTCGCGCGTAAACACTAAGGAGACAACGGGATGGCTGGTAAAAAGACTACTGATAAAGAAGGCAGCTCGTGGATCGGGGAAGTTGAAAAATACTCCCGCAAGATCTGGCTGGCCGGTTTAGGCGTGTACTCGAAGGTGAGCAGTGACGGCGGTAAATACTTCGAGACTTTGGTTAAGGACGGCGAGAAGGCCGAGAAGTTGACCAAGAGCACAGTGGGTAAACAAGTCGATGCGGCAAAGGCTTCCGCCGGTTCTGCCAAATCACGTATCAGCGACAAGTGGGGCGAACTGGAAGGGGCTTTTGACAAGCGCCTGAACAGTGCCATTTCGCGACTGGGCGTACCTAGCCGTACTGAAGTGAAAGCGCTGCACAGCAAGGTCGATACCTTGACCAGACAAATCGAAAAACTCACCGGCCTGAAAGCTGCGCCAGTTGCGGCTAAAACTGCAGCGGCTAAACCGGCTGCCAAGCCTGCCGCAAAAACTGCCGCGGCCAAGCCTGCTGCTAAAACCGCCGCTAAACCGCTGGTCAAGGCCGCCGCCAAACCGGCAGCCAAGCCAGCCGCCAAGGCGCCGGCCAAAGCTGCTGCAAAACCGGCTGCCAAGCCTGCGGCGAAAACCGCAGCGGCTAAACCGGCCGCCAAGCCTGCCGCTAAACCAGTGGCCGCTAAAGCAGCTGCAAAACCTGCGGCGAAACCTGCAGCCAAGCCGGCAGCAAAAGCAGCAGCCAAGCCAGCGGCGAAAACCGCTGCCGCCAAACCTGCTGCTGCCAAGCCAGCCGCTGCGAAACCTGCAGCCAAGCCGGTTGCTGCCAAACCCGCCGCCAAGCCTGCGGCTGCAAAACCTGCAGCGGCCAAGCCAGCTGCAAAACCGGCTGCGGCGAAGAAGCCTGCCGTAGCCAAAAAGCCAGCAGCGCCGAAGCCAGCGGTAGCGGCCAAGCCTGCAACTGCAGCGCCGGCGACCAACTCGGTCACGCCACCGACGCCTGCTGCTACCCCGACTGCAACGCCGGCAAGCCCGACGCCTACCAGTCAGTCCTGATTTTTACGGGACACATAAAAACGCCCGGCCTGCGAAGGTCGGGCGTTTTTTATGGAATCTACAGAACAACACAAATCCAATGTGGGAGCGGGCTTGCTCGCGAAAGCGGTGGATCAGTCACACATGTGCTGACTGACACTCCGCTTTCGCGAGCAAGCCCGCTCCCACATTTTAGTCCGCGTCGTCCAGGTAGCGCAGCGCCAACCTCTCTGTCGCCAGCCTCGCCGGCATCAGCAGATGCGGGGCCACCAGCATCATGATCTGGTACACCACCACCCGCACCTCACCTGCTCGGTCGAGAATCCGCTGGTAGTCCAGGGAAAACAGCAAGGTCATGGTGATCTGTTCCACCAACTGCCCCAGCGCCTGGGTTTCACTGACCAGTTGCCCATCCGTCTTGAGGCGGGCCAGCAACGAGGCCAGCGTGCGCTTGAGCGCCGTCAGCAGGTTGCGGATGCCCTTGGCCAATTTCGGCAGGCGGCCCGCCAGGTTCGACAGGTCCTGGAACAGAAACCGATAGTGCGCCATGCGCTCCACGATCAGGTGCAGGAACAGCCAGTAATCCTCGGCCGCCAGTTGTGCGTCTTCCGGCGGATCGAGCAACGGCGCCAATTCGTTTTGAAAGCGCTCGAACAGCCCGAGCACCAACGGTTCCTTGCCATGGAAGTGGTAATAGAGATTGCCGGGGCTGATCCCCATTTCATTGGCCACCTCCATGGTCGACACGTTCGGCTCGCCCTTGTGGTTGAACAACTGCAAGGCACATTCAAGGATACGGTCGCGGGTCTTCATCCAGTCTTCTTAAAGTCGTCGTGGGGCTCAGCGGACTCGCACATAGGTGCCCGGCGCCGCTTCCATCGGTGGGTAATTCTGGTTGCCCAGGGCGGTCAGTGTTTCGCGCTGCACACCGGAGCGCTGCTGGATCCACGCCAGCCAGTTGGGCCACCAGCTGCCCTCGACATGATTGGCGTCGTAGTACCAGGCGCGCGGGTCGCTGCTCAGCTTGAGGTTCTCGACGTAGTTGGCCTTGGGGTTGCCCGGCGGGTTGAGGATGCTCTGAACATGCCCGCTGTTGGACAGAATGAAGCGCTTGTCGCCGCCCAGCAGCTGGGTGGAGCGGTACACCGCGTCCCACGGCGTGATGTGGTCGTTGATGCCGCCCACGCTGAAGCTGTCCACCGTGACTTTCTGTAAGTCGACGGGCGTGCCGCACACCTCCAGGCCGCCGGGGTGGCTCAGCGGGTTGTGCTTGAAGAAGTCCAGCAAGTCGCCGTGCAGCGCGGCGGGCAGGCGGGTGTTGTCGTTGTTCCAGTACAGGATGTCGAAGGCCGGCGGTTCCTTGCCCAGCAGGTAATTGTTGATCCAGTAGTTCCAGATCAGGTCGTTGGGACGCATCCAGGCGAATACCTTGGCCATGTCCCGGCCGTCGAGTACGCCTTGCTGGTAAGAGCGGCGCTTGGCGGCTTCCAGCGTCTGTTCGTCGGCGAACAGGGTGGCGGGGCTGTCGATCTGGCTGTCCAGCAGGCTCACCAGGTAGCTGGCGCTGGAGATGCGGCGCAGCTGGCGCTTGGCCTGCAGATGGCCTTGCAGCGCGGCGATGGTCAGGCCACCGGCGCAGGCGCCCATCAGGTTGACCTCACGGGCGCCGGTGATTGCGCGGGTTACGTTCAGCGCTTCTTCCAAAGCCGCGACGTAGGTGGACAAGCCCCATTCGCGGTGGCGTACATCCGGGTTGCGCCAGCTGACCATAAACACTTGCAGGCCATTTTTCAGGGCGAACTGGACGAAGCTGTTGTTCGGGCTCAGGTCGAAAATGTAGTACTTGTTGATTTGCGGCGGCACCACCAGCAGCGGCTTGGCGTACTGTTTTTCGCTCATGGGCTTGTACTGGATCAGCTCCAGCAGTTCATTGCGAAACACCACCGAACCGGGTGTGGTGGCCACCGTCTTGCCGACTTCAAAGGCCTGCTTGGTGACCTGGCGCGGCAAGCCGTTGTTGTGCAGCAGGTCGTCGAACAGGTTGCTGACGCCACGCACCACGCTGTTGCCGCCGGAGTTGAGCAGCTCCTTGATCGCCAGCGGGTTGAGCAGGGTGTTGGATGGCGACACCGCATCGTTGAGCAGGGCAAAGGCAAAGTGCGCCCGCGCCCGGTCGTCGGCGCTGAGGTTGCTGTCGTCGATCCAGTGGCGGGTTTGTTTTTGCCAGCTCAGGTAGGCTTGCAGGCTGCGCCGATAAAACGGGTTGAGCTGCCAGGTCGGGTCGGCGAAGCGGCTGTCCTTCGGGTTCGGCTCGTGCACCGTTTCCCCGAGCAGCACGCGGCCCAATTGCCCGCCCAACTTCAGGGCGTGGCGGGCGGTGTGCACCGGATTGCGCAAGCCGTGTGCGGCGACGCTGCGCAGGGTCGAGAGCAAATCCCGGCCGCGCAGGCCGGTGATCGCACTTTCAATATTGATGAACGCGGCGGGTGTGGGCACCGGGTTCGATACGGGTCTTTCTCGCATGCGCCAACACTCCTTCGTCAAGCCATCAACAAGCACGCCAATTCAGAACCATAGTCGGTTCTGGCCAAGTTGCGCGGCGCGGTCGTCCTGACCACCGCCGTCTAAAGTGCGGGTTGCGGGTGAATCACCGCCCTCAGGCGTTCCTCCTGGAGAAACTTCATGATGATCGGCGCCACGGCCTCGGCCCGGGTAATCAGGAACAGATGGCCGTCGTCGATGATGTGCAATTGGGCGTTGGGAATACGCCAGGCCAGCATGCGCATGTTGATCAGCGGGATCAGCGGGTCGTCGTCGCCGGCCAGCACCAGGGTCGGCTGCTTGATCTTGTGCAGCCAGTGGATGCTGGTCCAGCCAAGCCCGGCGAACAGTTGCCAGTAGTAACCCAGCTTGCCCGCCGAACGCACTTTGCTCGCGTGTTCGGCGGCCAGTTTCGAATCCCGACGGAAGGAGCCGCCGTAGATCATCGGTGCAATGCGCACCACGTGGGACGGTTGGATATAACGCCGGGGGCTGGCCATCAGCCACAAGACCTTCGGCTTGCCCGGCACCATGAAGGCACCGGCGGCGGTGGCGGCCAGAATCAGCTTCTTGCAGCGTTCCGGATAGTCATAGGCGAACTGCTGCGCCAGCGCGCCGCCCCAGGAAACGCCCACCGCGTTGACCTGGCCATAGTCCAGGTAATCGAGCATGCGCGCGGTGAGTTTGGCCAGGCCGGGAAAGCGATAAGGCCGGCTGGGGGTCGACGAGCCGCCGACGCCTGGCACATCAAAGGCAATCACTTCCAGGTCCGGGTCCAGGGCCTGGACGAACGGAAACACCAGCTCAAGGTTGGCGCCGATGCCGTTGAAAATCAGCAGCGGCGTCAAGTGAGGCTTGCCCGGGCGTACCGCCGTGCGGATGGCTTGGCCATCCAGGTCGATGGTACGGAAGATGAACGGTTGCGGCATGGGCTTACCCTGCAAAATGGCGCTATTTCCCTGCGGGAACACGGTCAATGTGGGAGCTGGCTTGCCTGCGATGCAGACGCTACGGTGTATCAGGCACACCGAGTTGATGCCATCGCAGGCAAGCCAGCTCCCACATTTGATCCCATTCCCGCCTACCTTTCGTGAACGTATGTGCCCGGCGCCGCTTCCGCCGCTGCATAAGTCTTGTTGCCCAGGTTCGCAGGCGCCTTCTTCAACTTGCCCGACCGCTCCGCCTGCCACGCCTGCCAATGCAACCACCACGAATCGGTGTGCTTGGTGGCGTTCTCCTGCCAGTCCAGGGCCTTGCCCGGCATCGTATCGCTGGTCTGGTAACGCGATTTTGGATTGCCCGGCGGGTTCAGAATGCTCTGGATATGCCCGCTGCTGGACAGCACAAACTCCACCTTGCCGCCAAACAGCTGCGCCGACTTGTAGCAGGACTGCCACGGTGTGATGTGGTCGTTGGTGCCGGCCAAAGAATAAATATCGGCAGTGACCTGCTTCAGGTCGATCGGCGTGCCGCACACTTCCAGGGCATTGGCCCGCACCAAGGGATTGTTCTTGAACAGTTCGATCAGGTCGCCATGGAACGCGGCCGGCAAGCGGGTGGTGTCGTTGTTCCAGAACAGGATGTCGAACACCGGTGGCTCGTTGCCCAGCAGGTAGTTGTTGACCCAGTAGTTCCAGATCAGGTCATTGGGGCGCATCCAGGCAAACACCTTGGCCATGTCGCGGCCTTCCAGCACACCGGCCTGGTAGGAATGGCGCTTGGCCGCTTCCAGGGTCTGTTCGTCGACGAACAACGCCACCTGGGTGTCCAGGGTGGTGTCCAGCACGCTCACCAGCAGGGTCAGGGCGTTGACCTTCTTCTCGCCCAGCGCCGCGTAGTGGCCCAGCAGGGCGGTGCAGGTGATGCCGCCGGAGCAGGCGCCGAGCATGTTGATGTCTTTGCTGCCGGTGATCGCGCTCACCACATCGACCGCTTCTTTCAGCGCCTCGATGTAGGTCGACAGGCCCCACTCGCGCTGGGCCTTGGTCGGGTTGCGCCAACTGACGATAAACGTCTGCTGGTTATTGCGCAGGCAGAAGCGCGCCAGGCTCTTGTCCGGGCTCAGGTCGAATACATAGAACTTGTTGATCTGCGGCGGCACCACCAGCAGCGGGCGTTCGTGCACCTGCTCGGTGATCGGCCGGTACTGGATCAGCTCCAGCACATCGTTGCGAAACACTACGGCGCCTTCGGTGGTGCCCAGGCTCTTGCCCACTTCAAAGGCGCCCATGTTGACCTGGCTCGGCATGCCGCCGTTGTGCACCATGTCCTTGGCCAGGTGGGACAGGCCATCCAGCAGGCTCTTGCCGCCGGTTTCAAAGAAGCGTTTGACCGCCGCCGGGTTGGCCGCGCTGTTGGTGGGCGCCATGGCCTCGGTCATCAGGTTGATGACGAAGTGGCCGCGGCTGATGTCGTGTTCCGACAGGTTGCTGTCACCGATCCAGTCGTGCAGCTCCTTGCGCCACGCCAGGTAGGTTTGCAGGTAACGTTTGTAGAGCGGGTTCTGGGTCCACGCCGGGTCGTTGAAACGACGGTCGTCGGCCTCGGGTGTCAGCTGTGATTTGCCGAACACCACGTTCTTCAATTCGACGCCGAAATGGGCGACATGCTTGACGCTGTGCAACGGTTGTTTGATGGCCTGGGTCAGCACCATCCGAGCGGATGCCAGTAAATCCTTTTTCCGTAACGCGATGATCGGGTTCAGCCCCAGGGTGTTTTCCGAGGCCTGGCGTTTCAAGTCATCGTTGTTCTTGTTACTCATCTACGACGCTCCATTGTCCGACAGACGAGTACCGGGTACCGCTGTGTACCACTACTTGCCACACAGCACAGCCTGGTACTACTGCTCGGGTGACCGTTAATACCGCATCGTCAAATGCAGGGAACTTGCCAGTTCCATTGGTTACCCGAGTTTAATTTTTTTCGCAAGCGGGCCAATCGTTGGCCACGACAGAGGGGCATTCAAGCAGATGGAATTAGAAAATGCCCACTAATGAGCAAGAGGCCTGGGCTAGAGCATCAGCCGCACGACCGACTGGCTCGGGTCGCGGGTTTTTCCGGCGGCTTTCAGCTCGGCAAGATAGTCAGCCCACAGCGCGTCCTGACGCACGGCAAGTTGATAGAGGTAGTCCCAGGTGAACAATCCGCTGTCATGGCCATCGTCGAAGGTCAATTTCAGTGCGTATTGGCCGGCGGGTTCGATCTTGGTCAAGCCGACATTGAGCTTGCCGAATTGCAGGATCGGTTTGCCGTGGCCCTGGACCTCGGCGGAGGGGGAGTGCACGCGAAGGAATTCGGCGGGCAGTTGATACACCTCGTCGGGACCGTAGGTGAGGCCCAGGGTCCTGGAGGCTTTGTGCAGGTTGATGGCGGTAGGCAGTTTGGTCATTTGGGGAACCGCTCAGAGATGATCCTGAAGGAACCGGCTTTAAACTGTGGGAGCGGGCTTGCTCGCGAATGCGGTGGGTCAGTTCATGCAATTGTGACTGACCCACCGCATTCGCGAGCAAGCCCGCTCCCACATTAAAGCAGAGCGGTTCCTGCGTGAGGCTTACAGGATATAACGAGACAGATCTTCGTTCTGCGCCAATTCGCCCAGGTGGCTGTTGACGTAGTCGGCGTCGATCTTGATTGCCACGCCATTCTGCGCGCCCGCCATGTCGCCGGCACTGAAGGACACTTCCTCCAGCAGGCGCTCAAGCAGGGTGTGCAAGCGACGGGCACCGATGTTCTCGGTCTTCTCGTTGACCTGCCAGGCAATCTCCGCCAGACGCTTGATACCGTCCGGCAGGAACTCAATCCCCAGGCCTTCGGTTTTCAGCAGCTCGCGGTATTGCTCGGTCAGCGACGCGTGCGGCTCGCTGAGGATGCGTTCGAAATCGCCCGGCGTCAGCGCTTTCAGTTCAACGCGAATCGGCAGGCGACCTTGCAGCTCCGGCACCAGGTCGCTTGGCTTGCTCAGGTGGAAGGCACCGGACGCGATAAACAGGATGTGGTCGGTCTTGACCATGCCCAGCTTGGTGTTGACGGTGCAACCTTCGATCAGCGGCAGCAGGTCGCGCTGCACGCCTTCGCGGGACACGTCGACGCCGCCGGAATTGCCGCGCTTGGCCACCTTGTCGATCTCGTCGATGAACACGATGCCGTGCTGCTCGACTGCTTCCAGGGCCTTGGCCTTGAGTTCTTCCTCATTGACCAGGCGCCCGGCCTCTTCGTCACGCACCAGTTTCAGCGCTTCCTTCACCTTGAGCTTGCGGCTTTTCTTCTTGCCCTTGCCCATGTTGGCGAACAGGTTCTGCAACTGGCTGGTCATTTCTTCCATGCCAGGCGGTGCGGAGATGTCGACGCCGGACACTTCGGCGACTTCAATCTCGATTTCCTTGTCGTCCAGCTGGCCTTCACGCAGGCGCTTGCGGAACAGCTGGCGGGTATTGGAATCCGAGCTTGGCGCGGCGTCTTCGTTGAAGCCCATGCGTGCCGGTGGCAGCAAGGCGTCGAGGATGCGTTCTTCAGCGGCGTCTTCGGCGCGATGGCTGACCTTGGTCATTTCCTGTTCGCGCAGCAGCTTCAGGGCAGCGTCGGCCAGGTCACGAATGATCGACTCGACGTCACGGCCCACATAGCCCACTTCGGTGAACTTGGTGGCTTCGACCTTGATGAACGGAGCATTGGCCAGCTTGGCCAGGCGCCGGGCGATCTCGGTTTTACCGACACCGGTCGGGCCGATCATCAGGATGTTCTTGGGGGTTACTTCAACGCGCAATTCTTCGGGCAGTTGCATCCGGCGCCAGCGGTTACGCAGGGCGATGGCAACGGCGCGCTTGGCATCGTCCTGGCCGATGATATGGCGATTGAGTTCATGGACGATTTCGCGGGGAGTCATGGACATAGTAATTGGCGGTCCTCAAGCGGGAATAAGCCTGCGGCTTATTCGGCGAGGTCCTGCTCCTCAATGGTCAGGTTGTGGTTGGTGAAGACACAGATGTCGCCAGCGATACCCAGGGCAGTCTCGACGATTTCCCGGGCCGACAGGTCGGTTTTCTTCAGCAGGGCGCTGGCAGCGGCCTGGGCGTAACCGCCGCCGGAACCCATGGCGATCAGGCCTTCTTCGGGTTCAACCACGTCGCCGTTGCCGGTGATGATCAGCGAGGCGTCTTTGTTGGCGACGGCCAACATGGCTTCCAGGCGGCTGAGGGAGCGGTCGGTGCGCCATTCTTTGGCGAGTTCGACGGCGGCACGGACCAGATGGCCCTGGTGCTTCTCAAGTTGGCCTTCAAAGCGCTCGAACAGGGTAAAGGCGTCAGCGGTGGCGCCGGCGAAACCGGCGAGGACCTGGCCGTGGTACAGGCGACGGACTTTTTTCGCGTTGCCTTTCATCACGGTATTGCCAAGTGAAACCTGGCCGTCGCCGCCCATGACGACTTTGCCGTGGCGGCGAACTGAAACGATGGTGGTCAAGGGGAGAGTCTCCACGCTGCGGGGCGAAAATGCCCTGATGGAACTCATATGGGGGTGGCGGGGGGGATTTCAACTGTAGGACGGGAGGGCGGACGAGTGGTGTTTATGTGTCGGACTCGGTCCTGAGGCCGATGAAAATCAAATGTGGGAGCGGGCTTGCTCGCGAATGCGGTGTGTCAGTCACCTAAAATATTGACTGATCTACCGCATTCGCGAGCAAGCCCGCTCCCACATTAACCCGATGCTGTTTCCGGAATCAGCGGCTCTGGCGTTGTTGTAACAACAGGTTGCTAAACCCGGCGCCGGCCAGTTGCTTCTGCGCCACGGTCAGCTGTTCACGGTTGCTGAACGGCCCCACCAGCACGCGATACCAGGTCGCATCCTTAACCGTCCCGGACTCCACCGTCACCGCCTGCCCCAACAGAATAATCTGCGCGCGCACACGGTCCGCATCCGCCTGTTTCGGGAACGAGCCCGCCTGCAGGAAGAACTTGGTCACCGGCGCGGCCTTGGTCGTGGCAACCGGCGGCGGTGGCGGCGGGGTAATCCCGGCCAACGCAGCCTGGGCCCGGGCCGTGTCGATCTTCGCTGCTTCCGCCGGGGTAACCGGCGTAGTCGGCACCGGCTGCGGCGTCGGCAGGGTTTTCTCCGGCACGGCGTCCGGCGGCACGATCACTTCCGATTCCGGCAGCAGCGTGTAGAAGTCGTACTTCGGCTTCACCGGCGCAGTCGGGCTAGGCGGTGTCTTGTTCGCCTCGGCCATTTTCGTGGCCTTCTGCTGTTCTTGCTTGACCCGTTTGACGTCATCGCCCTTGCCCGGGTCGAGCTTCATCAGGAACACCACAAACGCGCCGACCGTCAGGCCGATGGCCATCCACAACCAGCCCGGAATAGGCTTCTTCGCCGGTGCCTGGTAGCGGCTGGCGCCGCGCTTGGGTGCAGGTTTTTTCTTGGCAGCCAACTTACATACGCTCCAGAGTTTCCAGGCCCAACAATTCCAGGCCTTGCTTGAGGGTCCGTCCTGCCAGTGCGGCGAGGCGCAGGCGGCTCTGCTTTTGGGCTTCGTCGTCTGCGGTCAGGATCGGGCAGTTCTCGTAGAAGCTGGAGAACAAACCGGCGACTTCGTACAAATAGGTGCAGAGGATGTGCGGTGTGCCTTTTTCGCCGACGCTATTCAGCACTTCGCCGAATTGCGCCAGTTTGGCGGCCAGTTCCTGCTCGTGTGGCGCCTCAAGGTTGATCTGGCCTTCGACTTCGCTGAAGTCCTTGCCGAGCTTGCGGAACACACCGGCCACCCGCGTGTAGGCATACAGCAGGTACGGCGCGGTGTTGCCTTCGAAGTTGAGCATCAGTTCGAAGTTGAAGCTGTAGTCGCTGGTGCGGTGCTTGGACAGGTCGGCGTATTTCACCGCGCCAATCCCCACGACGCGGGCGATGTTGCGCAGGTCGGCTTCGGCCAGCTCCGGGTTCTTTTCCTTCACCAGGTTGTAGGCGCGGTCCTGGGCTTCGTTCAGCAGGTCGATCAGCTTCACGGTGCCGCCGTCACGGGTCTTGAACGGGCGGCCATCGGCGCCGTTCATGGTGCCGAAGCCCATGTGTTCCATCTGCATCGGGTGGGTGACGAAACCGGCGCGGCGCGCCACTTCGAACACTTGCTGGAAGTGCAGGGCCTGGCGCTGGTCAACGAAATACAGGGCACGGTCGGCTTTCAGCACGCCGCTGCGGTAGCGCACGGCGGCCAGGTCGGTGGTGGCGTAGAGGTAGCCGCCATCGGCCTTGACGATGATCACCGGCAGCGGGTCGCCGTCGGCGGTCTTGAATTCTTCGAGGAACACGCACTGCGCGCCGTTGCTTTCAACCAGCAGGCCCTTGGCCTTGAGGTCGTTGACCACGTTGATCAGGTCGTCGTTGTAGGCGCTTTCGCCCATCACGTCGGCCATGGTCAATTTGACGTTGAGCAGCTCGTAGATTTCCTGGCAGTGGGACAGCGAGATCTCGCGGAAGCGGCCCCACAGTTCCAGGCATTCGGCATCGCCGGCTTGCAGCTTGACCACCAGGCCACGGGCACGGTCGGCGAATTCTTCGGATTCGTCGAAACGCTTCTTGGCGGCGCGGTAGAAGTTCTCCAGGTCCGACAGCTCGTTGCTGGTGATCGGGTTTTCCTGCAGATAGGCCATCAACATGCCGAACTGGGTACCCCAGTCGCCCACGTGGTTCTGGCGGATCACGTCATCGCCGAGGAACTCCAGGACCCGCGCCACGCCGTCGCCAATGATGGTGGAGCGCAGGTGGCCCACGTGCATTTCCTTGGCCAGGTTCGGTGCCGACAGGTCGATGGCCACGCGCTGTGCCGGGCCGGCCTTGCGCACGCCGATTTTCGCGTCGGCCAGGGCCGCGTCCAGGCGCGAAGCCAGGGCCTGGGTGTTCTGGAAGAAGTTGATGAAGCCTGGGCCGGCGATTTCAGCCTTGGTCACCTGAGGGTCGGCCGGCAGCGCGGCGATGATTTTTTCCGCCAGGTCGCGCGGCTTCAGGCCGGCCGGCTTGGCCAGCATCATCGCGATGTTGCTGGCGAAATCACCGTGGGTCTTGTCGCGGGTATTTTCCACCTGGATCGCCGGCGTCAGGCCTTCAGGCAACACACCTTCGTTGACGAGTTGGGTGAGGGCTTGTTGGATCAGCTGGCGAATGGTGTCTTTCATGGTGTTCTCTTTCGACCGCAAGCGGTGGCGCGCGATGCGCAGGTGGAAAAACTGGGCATTATCCGTGGCGAGGGCGGGCTTGCCAACCTTCGCGGGACCTTGACGGACGATTAACCTGTGGCGAGGGAGCTTGCTCTGGCGAGGGAGCTTGCTCCCGCTGGAGTGCGTAGCGCTCCCGGCTTTTTTGGGGCTGCTACGCAGCCCAGCGGGAGCAAGCTCCCTCGCCACAGGGGGTTAATACAAATCTACCGGGTCTACGTCCAGCGACCATCTCACCTGGCGACCACTGGGCATTTGCTCCAGCGCAAGTAACCAGCTGCTTAATAAACGATGCAGCGGCGCGCGGGCGCTGGCTTGCAAGAGTAGCTGGGCGCGGTAACGCCCGGCGCGGCGTTCCATCGGTGCTGGCACCGGGCCCAATAGCTCGATGCCGGTCAGACCCAGTTCCCCCAGCAAACGTTCAGCCTCGCTGCACGCTTCATCCAGGAAACCTTCGGCCTGCCCCGGCTTGTGCGCTTCGGCCCGCAGCAGCGCCAGATGCGCAAACGGTGGCAGACCTGCCGAGCGTCGCTCGCTCAAGGCCTGTTCGGCGAAGGCAAAGTAGCCTTGTTCTGTCAGTTGAATCAGCAGCGGGTGGTCGGCCAGGTGCGTCTGGATGATCACCTTGCCCGGCTCTTCGGCCCGCCCGGCCCGGCCTGCGACCTGCACGATCAACTGCGCCATGCGCTCGCTGGCGCGAAAATCCCCGGAGAACAGCCCGCCGTCGGCATCCAGGATCGACACCAGGGTCACCCGTGGGAAGTGATGCCCTTTGGCAAGCATCTGCGTGCCCACCAGAATGCACGGCTGGCCCTTCTGGATCGTGGCGAACAACTGATTCATCGCGTCCTTTCGCGAGGTGCTGTCGCGGTCGACCCGCAGCACCGGGTAATCCGGGAACAGGATGCCCAGTCGTTCTTCGGCGCGCTCGGTGCCCGCACCCACCGGTCGCAAGTCGACTTTGCCGCACTGCGGGCAGTGACGCGGCACCCGTTCCACATGGCCGCAGTGATGGCAGCGCAACTCGCCGGAGCGCTGGTGCACGGTCATTCGCGCATCGCAGCGATTGCACTCGGACATCCAGCCGCAGTCGTGGCACAGCAGCGTCGGCGCAAAACCCCGGCGGTTGAGGAACACCAGCACTTGCTGGCCCGCCGCGAGGGTTTGCCCGATGGCTTGCTGCATCGGCCCGGAAATGCCGCTGTCCAGCGGGCGACTTTTTACATCCAGGCGCAGGAAGCGGGGCTGCTTGGCACCGCCGGCACGTTCATTGAGACGCAGCAGGCCGTAGCGCCCGGTGTAGGCGTTGTGCAGGCTTTCCAGGGAAGGCGTGGCCGAGCCCAGCACAATCGGGATGTTTTCCTGGCGGGCGCGCACCAGCGCCAGGTCGCGGGCGTGGTAGCGCAGGCCTTCCTGCTGTTTATAGGAGCCGTCGTGTTCTTCGTCGATGATGATCAGCCCGGGATTTTTCATCGGGGTGAACAGCGCCGAACGGGTGCCGATAATAATGTCGGCCTCGCCGTCCCGGGCGGCGAGCCAGGATTCCAGGCGCTCGCGGTCGTTGACCGCCGAGTGCACCAGGGCGATGCGCGCGTTGAAACGCTGCTCGAAACGCGCCAGGGTTTGCGGGCCGAGGTTGATCTCGGGGATCAGCACCAGTGCCTGTTTGCCGGCTTCGAGGGTTTCGCGGATCAGTTGCAAATAGACTTCGGTCTTGCCGCTGCCGGTGACGCCGGCCAGCAGGAACGCGTGGAAGCTGTCGAAGCCGGCGCGAATTGCCTCGTAGGCGGCGCGTTGTTCGGGGTTGAGCGGCAATTCCGGCTGAGCCAGCCAGTGTTCGTGGCGCTCGCCGGGGGCGTGCTTGCGGATTTCCACCTGCACCAGGCCCTTGGCCAGCAGCAAGTCCAGGCTGTCCTTGCTCAGCATCAGCTTGCTTAACAGCTGATGGGCGACGCCGTGGGGATGCTGGGCCAGGGTTGCCAGGGCTTCACGCTGGCGCGGGGCGCGGGCGATGCGCGGGTCGTCCATGCGCGCCCCCGGGACCATCGACCAGAAACGCTCCTGGCGCGCCTCGGCCAGTTCGCCCTGGCGCAACAGCACCGGCAGCGCCCAGCTCAAGGTGTCGCCGAGGCTGTGCTGGTAATACTGCGAGGTCCACAGGCACAGCTTGAACAGCGCAGGCGGCAGCGGCGGCGTGCTGTCGAGGATGGCCACGGCCGGCTTGAGCTTCTCGGCGGACACTTCGCTGTGATCGGCGACCTCCACCAGGATGCCGATCATCTCCCGCCGGCCAAACGGTACCCGTACGCGCATGCCGGGCTGCAACTGCGACCGCAATACGCCGGCAGGGGCCCGATAATCGAACAGGCGGCGCAGGGGCGAGGGCAGGGCGAGGCGCAAAATGGCGTCGGGCACGCGGGGGTTCTCATATGACGGGCGGCGAAGAAGGGCGGGAGCCTAGCAGACCAGCGGTGGATGTGGGAGCCGGGCTTGCCCGCGATAGTATCGACACGGTGCACCTGAGGCACCGCGGCGCCTGCATCGCGGGCAAGCCCGGCTCCCACAGGGCCTTGTGTATGCCGCGCTTTTCTGATGAAAGGGGCCGTTGTGCTTCTTGCGCGTTTAAAAAGGTCTGGTAGAATCCGCGGCCTAATTACGTGCGGTATTCAACAATAGTGTTGATTGGCGGCACGCTAGCCTGAGGAATACACCATGAAAGCCGATATCCATCCAAACTATGTTGCCATCGACGTTACCTGCAGCTGCGGTAACAAGTTCGAAACCCGTTCGACTTTCGGCAAAGCTCTGCCAATCGACGTGTGCAACGAGTGCCACCCGTTCTACACCGGTAAGCAGAAGACTCTGGATGTTGGCGGCCGTGTTGACCGCTTCAAGACCCGCTTCGGTGCTTTCGGCGCTAAAGCTGCTCCTAAAGCCGAGTAAGGCTGGTCCGCTTGGATGGCCTGTATGGCTTGTCCTCGCTGATGAAAAAGGCGTCCCTTGTGGGCGCCTTTTTTGTGTCTGCGATTTGGCTGGCGCCCGCCCAGGCCGAGGTGTTCTGCCCGGCGCCCGGCGATGTCGCGACCTTCGACGTGCAGCGGGTAGTGGATGGCGACACCGTGCGCCTCAAGGATGGCCGCAGCATACGCATGATCGGCGTCAATGCCCCGGAAACCGGCAAGCAGGGGCGCACTGACGAGCCCTTCGCCGTGGCCGCTCGCGAGCGCCTGCAAAGTCTTGTGGGCGCGAGCGGTGGGCGCGTTGGCGTGGTGCCCGGACGGGAGAGCAAGGACCGTTACGGCCGCACCCTGGCCCATCTCTACGGTGCCAATGGAGCAAATCTGGAAGCGCAGTTGCTCGCCGAAGGCCTTGGCTTCCAGGTGGCGGTCGCGCCGAATGTGGAACTGGTGGCCTGCCAGCAAGCCGCCGAACGCAGCGCCCGGCAGGCCCGGCTGGGGGTGTGGCGCCGGTCACCGGTGGTCGATGCGGCGAAGATCCAGCGCTCGGGCTTTGCCGTGGTCAACGGCCGAGTGAGCAAAATCGAACGCAATCGCGGCGGAGTCTGGATTGAGTTGCAGGGCTCGCTGGTACTGCGCATTGCACCCAATCTGGTGGGCCGATTCGACAGTGCGCTGTTGAAAGGTTTGCAGGGCCAGTCCATCGAAGCCCGCGGCTGGGTGCTGGACCGCTCCCGACGCGGCGGCCTGGAAAAGGGCCAGGCACGCTGGCTGTTGCCACTGACCGATCCCGGCATGCTCGAGCAGGCGCCGTAAGAAAAAATTGTAGACATTTTTCAGGTCGATTGTGAACAGTTGAGCCCTTGTATCCCGTGGCTCTTGGCCAAAAGTCGTAGGGCAGGGCCCTTGACACCTGTGACTGCCCAGTCTTGTGGGGACTTTGCGACACGCGTATCCTCGGCGGTCCGTCGACCAACAGTAAAAGCGGAATGCCGATATGTCTGATTTGAAAACTGCCGCTCTCGAATATCATGCCCATCCTCGTCCAGGAAAGCTGAGTGTAGAGCTCACCAAAGCCACTGCCACCGCCCGCGACCTGTCGCTGGCCTACAGCCCTGGCGTTGCCGAGCCCGTACGTGAAATCGCCCGCGATCCTGAACTGGCCTACAAGTACACCGGCAAAGGCAACCTGGTTGCAGTGATCTCTGATGGCACCGCGATCCTCGGCCTGGGTAACCTCGGCCCATTGGCTTCCAAGCCAGTCATGGAAGGTAAAGGCGTGCTGTTCAAGCGCTTCGCCGGCATTGACGTATTCGATATCGAAGTGGATTCCGAAAGCCCGCAGGCTTTCATCGACACCGTCAAGCGCATCTCCATCACCTTCGGTGGCATCAACCTGGAAGACATCAAGGCACCTGAGTGCTTCGAGATCGAAAAGGCCCTGATCGAACAGTGCGACATCCCGGTATTCCACGATGACCAGCACGGCACCGCGATCGTTACCGCGGCCGGCATGATCAACGCCCTGGAAATCGCCGGCAAAACCCTTGGCGAAGCCAAGATCGTTTGCCTGGGCGCCGGCGCCGCGGCCATCTCCTGCATGAAGTTGCTGGTGAGCATGGGCGCCAAGCTGGAAAACATCTACATGGTCGACAGCAAGGGCGTTGTGCAGTCCGAGCGTACCGACCTGAACCAGTACAAGGCGATGTTCGCGCATCCGTCCTCCAAGCGTACCCTGGCTGATGCCCTGGACGGTGCAGACGTGTTCGTTGGCCTGTCCGGCCCGAACCTGCTGAGCGCCGAAGGCCTCAAGTCCATGGCGGCCAACCCGATCGTGTTCGCGTGCTCCAACCCGGATCCGGAAATCTCCCCGGAACTGGCCCACGCCACCCGTAACGACGTGATCATGGCCACCGGCCGTTCGGACTACCCGAACCAGGTCAACAACGTACTGGGCTTCCCGTTCATCTTCCGTGGTGCCCTGGACGTTCGCGCCAAGCGCATCAACGAAGAGATGAAAGTCGCGGCCGCCAACGCCCTGCGCGAACTGGCCAAGCTGCCGGTTCCTCAGGAAGTGTGCGACGCCTACGGCGGCATCAAGCTGGAATTCGGTCGTGAGTACATCATCCCGAAACCAATGGACAAGCGCCTGATCACCCTGATCTCCGATGCCGTGGCCAAAGCCGCAATCGAGACGGGTGTGGCCACCCTGCCGTATCCGAAGAACTACCCGCTGCAAAGCGTGGATGATGTGTTCAACGGCTAAGCCGTTGTAGCGCACCACCAAAAAGCCCCGGCTCTTGCGAGTCGGGGCTTTTTTTGTGGCTGGCAATTGGCTCGAGCCTGGCAGTGATCCAACTGTGGGAGCGGGCTTGCTCGCGAAGACGGTGTGTCAGTCGGCCCATCTGAGCCTGATACTCCGCTTTCGCGAGCAAGCCCGCTCCCACATTGGAACTGCGTGTTAGAACAAATCGATCGGCGCCGCCTCGTCCGCCGGCAGCGGGCTGCCCGGTGCAACACCATTGCCCAGCTCGTTGACCGACGGCGGCGTGTCCTCGCTCTTGAACAGCTCGAAGTACGCATTCGGCGTGCTCGGCGCTGCTGCACGGCCGCTGATCGGGTCGATCCGCAGGCTCAGGATGCCTTCCGGTTCCGGCTGGGTATGCAGCGGCATATCCTTCAGCGCGGCGCCCATGTAGCTCATCCAGATCGGCAGCGCGACGGTGCCGCCGAACTCCCGGCGACCGAGGCTTTCCGGCTGGTCGTAACCGGTCCATACGGTGGTCACGTAGTCGGCGTTGTAGCCGGAGAACCAGGCATCCTTGGAATCGTTGGTGGTACCGGTCTTGCCGGCGATATCGGCACGGCCCAGGGCCAGGGCGCGACGCCCAGTACCCTTCTTGATCACGTCTTCCAGGATGCTGTTGAGGATGTAAGTGGTACGGCCATCCACCACACGCTCGGCCACGGCTGGCGCCTGTGGTGCGGCGGGTGCACCAGCTGCCGGCGCTTCGCCTGGCGTCGGCTCGATGGTGATGCCGCCGTTGGCCGGTGCTGCCTGGCCGTCAGTGGCCGCGACGCCATTGACCACGTCGCCCGGGACCCGTGGCGGGTTGGCGGTGAACAGGGTTTCGCCGCTACGGCTTTCGATCTTGTCGATCAGGTACGGGGTGATCTTGTAGCCGCCGTTGGCAAAGGTGCTCCAGCCGGTGGCGATTTCCATCGGCGTCAGCGTGGCGGTACCCAGTGCCAGGGACAGGTTGGGCGGCAGGTCCGACTTGTTGAAGCCGAAGCGGGTGATGTAGTCGATGGTCTTGCCTACGCCCATCGCCTGCAGCAGGCGGATCGACACCAGGTTACGCGACTTGTACAGCGCCTCGCGGACGCGGATCGGGCCGAGGAAGGTGTTGGTGTCGTTCTTCGGGCGCCAGACTTTGTCCAGGTACTCGTCGACGAACACGATCGGTGCATCGTTGACCAGGCTGGCGGCGGTGTAGCCGTTATCCAGTGCAGCGCTGTAGATGAACGGCTTGAAGCTGGAACCCGGCTGGCGCTTGGCCTGGGTGGCGCGGTTGTAGTTGCTCTGCTCGAAGGCAAAGCCGCCGACCAGGGCACGGATTGCACCGTTCTGCGGGTCAAGCGACACCAGCGCGCCCTGTGCCACGGGCACCTGGCTGAATTTCAGGCTGTCGTCCTTCTGGCGCTGCACGCGAACCAGGTCACCGACCTGGGCCACGTCCGACGGCTGCTTGGGCATCGGGCCCATGCTGTTGGTGTTCAGGAAAGGGCGGGCCCATTTCATGCTGTCCCACGACACATGCTCTTCGCCGGTGCGGGTCAGTACCTGCACGCCATCTTTCTTCACCTGGGTGACGATGGCGGGTTCAAGGCCGCTGATCGGGCGCTGTTTGCCCAGCTCGACGGTCCAGGCGCTCAGGGTCTTGCCCGGCAGGCGCGATTCAGGGCCGCGGTAGCCATGGCGCTGGTCATAGGCGACCAGGCCATCGTGTACAGACTTGTTGGCGATTTCCTGCAGGTTGCTCGGAATCGTCGTGGTCACGCGGAAACCTTCGGTGTACGCCTCGCTGCCATAGCGGCCGACCATCTCGGCACGGGCCATTTCGGCGATATACGGGGCATTCACTTCCGGGGTCGGCACGTGATAGCTGGCGTTCAGCGGCTCGGCCACCGCACTTTCGTACGCGGCCTGGTCGATCTTGCCCAGCTTGTACATGCGGCCCAGGATCCAGTCGCGGCGCTCTTTGCTGCGCGCCGGGTTGGCCAGCGGGTTAAAGCGTGAAGGCGCCTTGGGCAGGCCGGCAATCATCGCCATCTGCGCCAGGCTGGCGTCACGAATCGACTTGCCGTAGTAAACCTGCGAAGCCGCCTCGATGCCGTAGGCGCGGTTGCCCAGATAGATCTTGTTGACGTACAGCTCAAGGATCTCGTCCTTGGTCAGCTGACGTTCGATCTGCAACGCCAGGAGGATTTCCGTGGCTTTGCGGGAAAAGCTGCGTTCGCTGGTGAGGAAGAAGTTCTTCGCCACCTGCATGGTGATGGTGCTGCCACCGGATTGAATGTGTCCGCTTTTTACCAACTGCGTGGCCGCCCGCACCAGGCTGCTTGGGTCGACGCCATAGTGATTGGCGAAGTTATCGTCTTCAGCCGACAGCAGGGCGTTGATGAAATTGGGTGGAATGTCGGCGAAACGGATCGGTGTGCGGCGCATTTCGCCGAACTCCGCGATCAGTTTTTCATCGCTGCTGTAGACCCGCAAAGGAATCTGCAACTGGATACTTCTCAGGGCCTCTACGGAGGGCAAACCCGGACTAAGGTAGAGATAGGCCCCGCTGAGCACGAGCATCAGCCCGCAGACGATCGCGACAATGGAGTACCCGAAAAACTTCAGCAGACGAATCAAGGCTTTTGGATTTCCAAGGAAAAGAATGGGTTAGGCGTCGGGACATGCACGGCAAGTGGTGGATCGACCCGGCCAGCAGATAAACGCGGGAAAAAACGCTGGGCATTAAAGCATTTTTCGGCTTCGGGCGTCATTCGTGCCGCTCACACAAGCCGACCGAATGCAGGAAGCCTGGCAGCAATCAGTCCGTAAGACAGGGAAAGTTTTGGGGAGTTTTATGAGAAAGGGATTTTTCAGGCGAAAAGCCGATGCCGTCCTGGGTGTCGACATCAATGACACCGGCGTCAGGCTGGTGGAGCTGGAGGCTTCAGGCACTGGCTACAGCGTACGCGGCTACGCCATGCAGCACTTGCCGGCCCATGCGGTGGTCGACAGCAGCGTGGTTGATTTCGATGCCGTCGCGCAGGCACTTTCCCGGGCGCTGGTACAGGCGCATACATCACTCAGGCATGCCGCCGTGGCCGTGGCAGGGCCCTCGGTGATTACCCGCGTGCTGGAGATGGACACGGGGCTGACGGATGCTGAAATGGTGCGTCGAATCCATGGGGAAGCAGACCAGTACATTCCTTATCCGCTGGAGGATGTGGCTATCGACTTCCAGGTGCAGGGCCCGTCGGCCCATGACCCGCAAAGCGTCGATGTGCTGCTGGTTGCCTGCCTCAAGGAACAGGTAGAGGCCCGTGAGGCGGTTTTGGCCCTTGCGGGGCTGGCGACGCGGATAGTGGATGTCGAAGCATTTGCATTGGCTCGCGCGGGCAGGCAGGCTTCGGACAGCATCACGCCAGGCCGTCGTGTCGATGGCGCGCAATGGGCCGTGGATGCCCAGGGAATGGGAGTGGCCTGCGGGCTGGCCCTGAGGAGTTTCGACTGATGACACGAATCAACCTGTTGCCGTGGCGCGCAGAACGGAATGAGCGGCGGCGCAAATATTTTCTGGTGTTTTTGGCGGGGGCTGCAGCGGTGGCGCTGGCTGCGGTTTGGCTGGCAGACCAGGTGATCGACCGTGCAATCGATCGGCAGTTGGCTCGCAATAACCAGTTGAGCCAGGGTGTCACCGGGCTCGACTCGCGGATCAAGGCAATCGACGAACTGCATGAGCAGCGCCAGCAGTTGATGGAACGGATGAAAGTTGTGCAGGGTTTGCAGGACGATCGTGCGGCGGGTGCTCAGTTGCTGGACCAGTTGGCCCGTGCCGTGCCGGAGGGGGTGCAGTTGCGCGAAGTGAGCGTCGACGGCGGTTCTGTTTCCATCAGCGGTACGGCCGGATCGAACCGGGACATTGCTCAGTTCATGCGAGGCCTCGAAGCTGCCGAAGACTTGGAAGCGCCCCGGCTTCAACGGGTTCGCGGCGCGCAGGAGGGCGACGACAATGGCTTCCAGTTGACGGTTCGCCATGGTCACTCGGATGAGGTGCGCCAATGAGAGGGGCGTCAGGCCTGCCAGGGCTGACGGAATCCGATATAACCCAGCTCTGCCAGAACGCCGCCAACTGGCCCTTGCCGGGCAAGGCGTTGCTGGCTGGCGCGGTGGTTTGCCTGCTGTGGGCGGTGGGCAATACCTTCTACTTGAGTGGGGCGCGGGAGCAACTGCGCCAGCTTGAGTCGCAGGAAGTGGCGCTTGAACAGCAGGTCGCGCTGAAAACCATCCAGGCTGCCGGCCTGGAGTCCCTGGTCCGCGAATTCGAAACAACGCGAGGCCATTTCGCCAACCTGTTACGGCGGTTGCCTGCCGACACCCAGGTACCCGGCCTGCTTGAAGATATTGGCCGCCTGAGTGCCGCCAATGGCTTGGTGCTGGAGGCCATCGAACTTCGGGATGACCAGCCTCGCGCCCTGTACATCGAATCGCCCATGCAGATTGGCGTCACCGGGACTTTTCACGACCTGGCGGCGTTCATCAACGGCATGGCCAGCTTGCCGGGAATTGTCACGGTGCATGACTTGGCATTCAGTCCTGTCGACCCCTCGGAGTTGCATCTCAGTCTGGTAGCCAGGACCTATCGTCACAACCGCCAGGCGGGCGATGACCTAGAGGTTGATTTGCACCCGCCGGCACAGGCTGTCGCCGAGCCCGGGCCGCAGCAAGTGGCGTACGATTTTGCAGCCTTGCGCGACCCTTTCCAGCCGCCCTCTCGCCAACTGGTTCGACCCGCCGGGCGACCGGCTGCCGGACCTGATCTCGCCAGGCCTCGCGGAATCCTCGAAGGCTTCGCCGTGGAGCAGTTCGAAATGGTCGGGACCCTGTCCCTGGGGGCCCAAACCTTCGCCCTGCTGCGCGGAGCGTCGTCTGTCCATCGGCTGGCAATCGGCGATTACCTGGGCCCGGACCACGGGCGCATCACGGCGATTCATGACTCCCATGTCGAACTGGCCGAGCTTTTCCCGGATGGCCAGGGCGCGTGGCTGGAACGCTCGCAAACCCTTGCCCTGAACGTGAACTCATAACGGAAACAAACAATGAAAAGGACTTTTTCGTCCTTCGGTGTGGCGCTATGGATAGCGTTCACGGCACCGATGGTCATGGCTGTGCCCAATCGAATCGACTTGATTCACCTGCCGCCACCTGGCAATGCGCCCCTGAGTACCGGACGCGTGGCATTCACCGGGGACAAGCTGTCCCTCAACTTCCAGAACATCGAGTTGCGCGCGGTGTTGCAGCAGATTGCTGACGTTGCCGGCCTCAATCTGGTGACCAGCGACGACGTGCAGGGTTCGATCACCCTGCGCCTCAAGGACGTGCCCTGGGACCAGGCCCTGGACCTGGTGCTGCAAACCAAGGGGCTGGACAAGCGTGTGACGGCCAATGTGCTGCTGGTCGCGCCGGCCGAGGAGTTGGCCGCCCGCGAGTTGCTGGCGATGGAGTCGCGCAAGCAAATGACTGAGTTGGCACCGCTGCGCCGCGAGTTGCTGCAAGTCAATTACGCCAAGGCGTCGGACCTGGCCAAGCTCTTCCAGTCGGCCGTGGGCCTGGAAGGCGCCACCGATGAGCGCGGCTCGGTGGCGGTGGATGACCGCACCAACAACATCATCGCCTACCAGACCCGGGAGCGGCTGGAGGAGCTGCGCACGATTGTGGCGCAACTGGATATTCCGGTAAGGCAGGTGATGATCGAGGCGCGGATCGTCGAGGCCAATGTGGATTACGACAAAAGCCTTGGCGTGCGCTGGGGCGGGCAACTGAATCGGGGTAACTGGGGGGCTGGCGGGATCAGGAAGCCGTTGGCGGAGGGGGCCGAGCCGCCTGAAACCCCGCCCAGCTCGCCGTTTGTGGATCTGGGGGCGGTCAACGGCAGCGCCGGCCTGGGTGTCGCGTTTATCACCGACAACCTGCTGCTGGACCTGGAACTGACCGCCATGGAAAAAACCGGCAATGGTGAAATCGTTTCGCAGCCCAAGGTCGTCACCTCCGACAAGGAAACCGCGCGAATCCTCAAGGGCACCGAGATTCCCTATCAGGAGTCCAGCTCCACCGGCGCGACCTCGGTGTCGTTCAAGGAGGCCTCCTTGTCATTGGAAGTGACCCCGCAAATCACCCCGGACGGCTGGGTGATCATGGAGGTCAAGGTCACCAAGGACGAGCCCGACTACCTGAACAGGCTCAACGATGTGCCGCCGATCAAGAAAAACGAGGTCAATGCCAAGGTGCTGGTCAAGGACGGGGAGACCATCGTGATCGGCGGGGTTTTCTCCAATACTCAAAGCAAAGTGGTAGATAAAGTGCCATTTTTGGGCGATGTGCCGTATCTTGGCCGCCTTTTCCGGCGGGATGTGGTTTCGGAGAAAAAATCCGAGCTGCTGGTATTCCTGACTCCGCGTATTATGAATAACCAGGCGATTGCTGTGAGTCGTTGATTCTGTGCGAAATTTGATTCTTGTAGGACCGATGGGGGCTGGAAAAAGCACCATCGGCCGTTTGCTGGCCAAAGAGCTGCGCCTGCCATTCAAAGACTCCGATAAGGAAATTGAATTGCGCACGGGCGCCAATATCCCGTGGATCTTCGATAAGGAAGGCGAACTGGGCTTTCGCGACCGCGAGCAGGCGATGATTGCCGAACTGTGCGGCTGCGATGGCGTGGTATTGGCCACCGGCGGTGGCGCAGTGATGCGCGACGAGAACCGCCGGGCGCTGCACGCCGGCGGTCGCGTGGTTTATCTGCACGCGTCTGTCGAGCAGCAGGTGGGCCGCACCGCTCGCGATCGCAATCGCCCATTGCTGCGCACCGCCGACCCGGCAAAAACCCTGCGGGACCTGCTGACGCTGCGCGACCCGCTTTATCGGGAAATCGCCGATCTGGTGGTGGAAACCGATGAGCGGCCGCCACGAATGGTGGTTCTCGACATTCTCGAGCGCCTGGCACAGTTGCCACCCCGTTAAAGCCAGGGCCGAAATGCGCTATCCTCGGCGGCGCGTCATGACCGTCCGAGTTGTGGCGTAGAGCCATCAGGCAGCGTCAGATCCCGACGTTGCCGACAACGTTAATGTAGGGCAGGACGCCTGCTTTCATCTTCAACGCGGGGACACATGCAGACACTTAAGGTCGATCTTGGCGAGCGCAGCTACCCGATCCATATTGGCGAAGGTTTGTTGGACCAGCCCGAGTTGCTCGCACCGCATATTGCCGGGCGGCAAGTGGCGATCATCTCCAATGAAACGGTCGCGCCGCTGTATCTTGAGCGTCTGAGCCGCAGCCTGGCGGCGTACTCGGTGATCTCGGTGGTGCTGCCGGACGGCGAGGCCTTCAAGACCTGGGAAACCCTGCAACTGATCTTTGATGGCCTGCTGACCGCCCGTCATGACCGGCGCACCACGGTGGTGGCCCTGGGTGGCGGTGTGATCGGCGACATGGCCGGCTTTGCAGCCGCCTGCTATCAGCGCGGCGTGGACTTTATCCAGGTACCGACCACCTTGCTGTCCCAGGTCGATTCGTCGGTGGGCGGCAAGACCGGCATCAACCACCCGCTGGGCAAGAACATGGTCGGCGCGTTCTATCAGCCGAATGTGGTGCTGATCGACACTGCCACCCTCAATACCCTGCCACCCCGCGAGCTGTCGGCGGGCCTGGCGGAAGTCATCAAGTACGGGCTGATCTGCGACGAGCCGTTCCTGACCTGGCTGGAAGAACACGTCGACGCCCTGCGCGCCCTCGACCAGGTGGCACTCACCGAAGCGATTTCCCGCTCCTGCGCCGCCAAGGCGCTGGTGGTGAATGCCGACGAACGTGAGTCCGGCGTGCGCGCCACCTTGAACCTCGGCCACACCTTCGGCCATGCGATCGAGACCCACATGGGCTATGGTGTGTGGTTGCATGGAGAGGCCGTAGCGGCTGGCACAGTGATGGCATTGGAGATGTCGCAACGCCTGGGCTGGATCAGCGCCCAGGAGCGTGATCGCGGGATCCGCCTGTTCCAGCGCGCCGGGTTGCCGGTCATTCCTCCCGAGGAGATGACCGAGGCAGATTTTCTCGAACATATGGCAATAGACAAGAAAGTGATCGACGGTCGACTGCGACTGGTGCTGTTGCGCCGAATGGGCGAAGCGGTAGTGACCGACGATTATCCGAAAGAGATTTTACAGGCCACGCTGGGAGCGGATTACCGCGCCCTGGCCCAGCTTAAAGGTTAATAAGATCCCGATGACTAGTTTGCATGCCGACGAGGCGTTCCTCGGCCATTACCAGTTAAGCCACGACCCTTTTGCTCCTCGGGTGCCTGGTTTCAAGTTTTTCCCTGCGCAACGCAAGCCGGTGCTGGGACAACTGCACCACCTGGCGCGCTACAGCCAGTTGCTGCTGGTGGTCACCGGCCCATTGGGCAGCGGCAAGACCTTGCTGCGCCAGGCGCTGGTGGCCAGCACCAACAAGCAATCGGTACAGAGCGTGGTGGTTTCCGCCCGTGGTGCCGGTGATGCGGCAGGCGTGTTGCGTCAAGTGGCCCAGGCCCTCGACGTGTCCACTGCCGAGCCGAATGCGATCCTCAAGCAAGTGGTGCAACTGGGCCTGACCGGCCAGGAAGTCTACCTGCTGGTGGATGACGCCGAGCAGCTCGACGAATCTGCCCTGGAAGCGTTGCTGGCCCTGGCGGCCGGTACGCCTGAAGGGCGCCCGCATGTGTTCCTGTTTGGCGAGTCTTCGCTGATCGCCGAACTTGAACAGATCAGCGGCGAGCAGGAGCTGTTCCACGTCATCGAACTGCAGCCTTACGAAGAAGAAGAAACCCGCGAATACCTGGCCCAGCGGCTGGAAGGCGCAGGGCAGGGCATCGAACTTTTCTCCGCTTCGCAGATCTCTGATATTCACGAAAGCTCCGACGGCTGGCCTGGCACCATCAACCAGGTTGCCCGGGATGCCATGATCGAAGCCATGATTGCCAGCCGCTCAGCGGTAAAGCGTCCAAAGATGGGGTTTACTATGCCGAAGAAGCACGTATTGGCAATTTCTGCCGTTGTCGTGGTTGCCGTCGCCGCCGCCTGGTTGATTCCAGGTCGCAACAAGGCACCGACCACCGCTGGCGCGCCAACCGAACAGGCGCAGTTGCCACTGGGCAAGCCAACGCCGAACGTTGAGTTTGCCAACTCCGGCCAACCCACCAACCTGCCAATGGTCGGCCAACCGGTGATGCGCGGCCCGCTCGCCGAAGAAGCTGGCGGCATCTCCGAAGGCGACGATGGGGTGCCCGTGGAAGGCTCCAGCGCCACGCCGCCGACCGTGACCACCACCGCGCCACCTGCGGGCGTGCCAGCCGGTCAGCCAGCGGCCAAACCGACGCCAGCGCCAGCCCAGGTCGCCACTGCCAAGCCTGCGCCTGTTGCCAAGCCAGTCGCCCCGGCGCCTGCGGCCAAGCCGGCTCCAGCCGCCAAGCCTGCCGAAAAACCGGCCGTCGTGGCCAAGGCCGCGACTGGCGCTGCCGGCAGCAGCTGGTATGCCAGCCAGCCTACCGGTAACTTCGTGGTGCAGATCCTCGGCACCAGCTCCGAAGCCAACGCCCAGGCGTTCGTGAAAGAGCAGGGCGGCGAGTACCGTTATTTCAAGAAAGTGCTCAACGGCAAGCCTCTCTACGTGATCACTTACGGCAACTTCTCCAGCCGTACAGCAGCGGAATCCGCTATCAAGGCCTTGCCAGCGAAGGTTCAGGCTGGTAAACCTTGGCCTCGCACTGTCGCCAGCGTTCAACAAGAACTGGCAACAACTCGCTGAAGATCCGGCGGCCTTACCCAGGCCGCCCTCTCGGCACCTCAAAAAAACAACACAGCGTGCAGCCCTGAAGGCCGCGCGCTTTGTGGTGTCTGCGTCACAGTGGCTTTTGAGTCGTAGCGGTCAAAATTAAAAAAGTTTTGACTAGCACAGCATATCGCTTTAAACCTTTCATAAATGCGACATAGATTTGCGACATTTCGTCGCTAAATTTGTGAGCGTCTGTGTCGGTGTGTACAATGACCTCCCTTTTGCCCCCGCTAAGCCGGCGTACGTTCGGCGTGGAAGGTAACCGGTTGAATTGAAAAGAAATTTGCCTCGGAATAAGAGGCAGCCTGGTGAGAAAGTGTCTATGAAAGCAGGTCTGTACCAACCCGATGAATTCAAGGATAACTGCGGTTTCGGCCTGATAGCCCACATGCAGGGCGAGCCCAGACATACCCTTTTGCAAACGGCCATCGAGGCCCTGACCTGCATGACCCACCGCGGTGGGATCAACGCCGACGGCAAGACCGGTGACGGTTGCGGCTTGCTGATTCAAAAGCCCGACCAGTTCCTGCGCGCAGTCGCCAAGGAACATTTCGGCGCCGATTTGCCCAAGCAGTACGCTGTGGGCATGGTGTTCTTCAACCAGGACCCGGTAAAAGCCGAAGCTGCTCGCGAGAACATGAACCGCGAGATCCTGGCCGCTGGCCTGCAGCTCGTCGGCTGGCGCAAAGTGCCGATCGACACCAGCGTACTCGGCCGCCTGGCCCTGGAGCGCCTGCCGCAGATCGAACAAGTGTTCATCGCAGGCGACGGCCTGAGCGACCAGGACATGGCGATCAAGCTGTTCACCTCTCGTCGTCGCTCGTCCGTGGCCAATGCCGCCGACACCGACCACTACATCTGCAGCTTTTCCCACAAGACCATCATTTATAAAGGCCTGATGATGCCGGCGGACTTGACCGCCTTCTATCCAGACCTGAGAGATGATCGCCTGCAAACCGCAATCTTCGTGTTCCACCAGCGCGTCTCAACCAACACCCTGCCGTAATGGCCGCTGGCCCAG
>NZ_JBIUVK010000037.1:0-60842 GCF_044742865.1 Pseudomonas sp. NPDC087814
CGAAACCTACATAACTCTTTGTTTACCAAGGAGTTTTCCGTTTCGACTGCGCCGGAAGTGGGGCGAATTATAGACTTCCAGAATCTGCCGTCAACACCTTTTTTCACAATACTGTCATATCGGTCAAAAAAGCCCTGAAAAGCAAAGGCCGGCCCCAAGGGGCCGGCCTTCTACTTACCGAACCTACAAGCTAGGAAAGGCAAACTGCGACGCCTCATGACTGGCCCGTTGCGGCCAGCGCTGGGTAATCGCCTTGCGACGCGTATAGAACCGCACCCCATCCGGCCCATAGGCATGCAAGTCGCCAAACAGCGAGCGCTTCCAGCCACCAAAGCTGTGATAAGCCACCGGCACCGGCAACGGCACGTTGACGCCAACCATACCCACTTCAATCTCGTCACAGAACAACCGCGCCGCCTCACCGTCACGGGTGAAGATACAGGTGCCGTTGCCGTACTCGTGATCGTTGATCAACTGCATGGCCGCTTCCAGGCTGTTCACCCGAACCACACACAGCACCGGCCCGAAGATCTCTTCTTTATAGATGCGCATCTGCGGGGTCACGCGGTCGAACAAACTGCCCCCCAGGAAGAAGCCATCTTCATTACCGGCAATACTCAGGCCACGACCATCGACGACCAACTCAGCACCCGAAGAAACGCCGTCCTCTATATAGCCACTGACTTTATCGCGCGCCTGGCCAGTGACCAGCGGCCCCATGTCCAATCCACACGTGGTGCCCGCACCAATCTTCAGCGCCTTGATCTGCGGCACCAGCTTGGCGACCAATGCGTCAGCCACCTGGTCGCCGACACACACGGCAACAGAGATCGCCATGCAACGCTCACCGCAAGAACCATACGCCGCGCCCATCAAGGCACTGACAGCGTTATCGAGATCCGCATCCGGCATCAGCACCGCATGGTTCTTCGCCCCGCCCAACGCCTGTACACGCTTGCCGCGCTTGGTGGCTTCGGAATAGATGTACTCGGCGATCGGCGTCGAGCCGACAAAGCTCAACGCCTTGACTTCCGGCGCTTCGATCAACGCATCCACCGCCCCTTTATCGCCATGCACCACACTCAGCACGCCTTTAGGCAAGCCAGCTTCCTGCAACAGTTGTGCAATCAGCAGCGTCGAGCTTGGATCACGCTCCGACGGCTTGAGGATGAAGCAGTTACCGCAGACGATCGCCAGCGGATACATCCACAACGGCACCATCGCCGGGAAGTTGAACGGCGTAATACCGGCCACCACACCCAACGGCTGGAAGTCAGACCAGGCATCGATATTCGGGCCAACGTTACGGCTGTACTCGCCCTTGAGGATTTCCGGCGCCGAGCACGCGTACTCCACGTTCTCGATCCCGCGCTTGAGTTCACCAGCCGCATCTTCCAGGGTCTTGCCATGCTCTTCGCTGATCAGCTGGGAGATACGCGCTTCGTTCTGCTCAAGCAATTGCTTGAAACGAAACATCACCTGGGCACGCTTGGCCGGTGGCGTGTTACGCCAGGCCGGGAAAGCTGCCTTGGCCGAATCGATGGCGCTTTGAATGGTTTCACGGCTGGCCAACGGCACCTGGTGAATCACCTGGCCAGTCGACGGGTTGTACACGTCGGCAGTGCGACCGTTTTCGGTGACCAATTGGCCGTTGATCAAATGCTGGATGAGGCTCATGCAGGGCTCCTGAAAAGTTGTTCTATATAGAAGGAGGAATCAGTCGATCTTGTTCAGCACTTCGCCGACCGCATCGAACAAGCGATCCAGGTCCTGCGGCTTGCTGTTGAAGGTTGGGCCGAACTGCAGGGTGTCGCCGCCAAAGCGCACGTAGAAGCCGGCTTTCCACAAGGCCATGCCCGCTTCGAACGGACGCACGATGGCATCACCATCACGCGGGGCAATCTGGATCGCACCGGCCAGGCCATAGTTACGAATGTCGATCACGTTCTTGCTGCCCTTCAGACCGTGCAGCGCATTCTCGAAATGCGGTGCGACTTCGGCCACGCTCTGCACCAGGTTTTCCTTCTGCAGCAGGTCGAGTGCCGCCAAGCCAGCCGCGCAGGCAACCGGGTGGGCCGAGTAGGTGTAGCCGTGCGGGAATTCCACCGCGTACTCAGGCGTCGCCTGATTCATGAACGTCTGATAAATCTCGGTGCTGGCAATCACCGCGCCCATCGGGATCGCGCCGTTGGTGACTTGCTTGGCAATGCACATCAGGTCCGGGGTCACACCGAAGCTGTCAGCACCAAACATCGAACCGGTACGACCGAAGCCGGTGATCACTTCATCGAACACCAACAGGATGTTGTGCTGATCGCAGATCTCACGCAGACGCTTCAGGTAACCCTGCGGCGGAACCAGCACGCCGGCAGAGCCCGCCATCGGTTCAACAAACACCGCAGCGATGTTCGACGCATCGTGCAACTCGATCAGCTTGAGCAGCTCGTCCGCCAAGGCAATCCCGCCCAGCTCCGGCATGCCACGGGAGAACGCATTGCTCGCCAGCAGGGTGTGAGGCAGATGGTCAACATCCATCAGCCCCTGACCAAAAATCTTACGGTTACCGTTCACGCCGCCCAGGCTGGTACCGGCGATGTTCACGCCGTGATAACCACGGGCACGGCCGATCATCTTGGTCTTGGTCGCCTGGCCTTTCAGGCGCCAGTACGCACGCACCATCTTCACCGCGGTATCGGCGCACTCGGAGCCGGAGTCGGTGAAGAACACATGGTTCAGGTTACCCGGGGTCAGGTCGGTAATCTTTTCTGCCAGCTGGAACGACAACGGATGACCGTATTGGAAGCCCGGCGAGTAGTCCAACGTACCCAACTGCTTGGAGACCGCTTCCTGGATTTCCTTGCGAGTGTGCCCGGCGCCGCAGGTCCACAGACCCGACAGCGAGTCATACACCTTGCGCCCCTTGTCATCGGTCAACCAGCTGCCTTCGGCCGCCACGATCAGGCGCGGGTCACGATGAAAGTTGCGGTTGGCGGTGTACGGCATCCAGTGCGCGTCCAGCTTCAATTGGCTGGCCAGGGTGGACGGAGCGTTTTCGGGCATGTTCATGAGCAAAACCTCGCAAGGCAAAAGGCAGCGTCGGGATTGAAAAGCGTTGTTGCAGCTAAATTGCCACGGGGATAAAGTCGGTGAAATCCAACTCTTCTAACCTTCAGTCAGGCCTTCACTAAACTATGAGTAGCCGTCGACCCGACCCTCTGGCCCAAGTCAGCGACTTCGATATCCGCCTGTTGCGCATCTTTCGCAGTGTGGTGGAGTGCGGTGGCTTCTCGGCGGCGGAAACCGTACTGGGGATTGGCCGCTCGGCCATCAGCCAGCAGATGAGCGATCTTGAACAGCGCCTTGGCCTGCGCCTGTGCCAACGCGGGCGGGCGGGGTTTTCCCTGACCGAGGAAGGACGCGAGGTTTACCAGTCGGCACTACAACTGCTCAGCGCCCTGGAAAGTTTTCGCACCGAGGTCAACGGCCTGCACCAACACTTGCGCGGCGAGCTGATCATCGGCCTGACCGACAACCTGGTCACCCTGCCCCACATGCGCATCACCCACGCCCTGGCACAGTTGAAGGAACGCGGCCCGGATGTACAGATCCAGATCCGCATGATCGCCCCCAATGAAGTCGAACAAGGGGTGCTCGACGGCCGCCTGCATGTCGGCGTAGTCCCCCAGGCCAGCGCCTTGTCGGGACTTGAATACCAGCCGCTGTACAGCGAACGCTCGCTGCTCTATTGCGCAGTGGGCCACCCGCTGTTTTACGCCGACGACAAGCAACTGGACGACGACCGCGTCAATAGCCAGGACGCCATCGCCCCGACCTTCCGCCTGCCCGCGGATATCCAGGCGCACTACCAGGCACTCAATTGCACCGCCAGCGCCTCGGACCGCGAGGGCATGGCCTTCCTGATCCTGACCGGCCGCTACATCGGCTACCTGCCCGACCACTACGCCAGCCTGTGGGTACAACAAGGCCGACTGCGCGCGCTGAAACCGGCTACACGTTTTTACGATTTGAGCCTCGCTTCGGTCACGCGCAAGGGCCGTCGCCCTCATTTGGTGCTGGAAAGCTTCCTCGAAAGCCTGGCCGCAACGCGCTAACACGGGCCTTACAGAAAAACCTGAGCAACTGGACAGCTTTTTGCAAGACAAGGGGATCTCGAACCGTCAGCCATGAGTTCCCCGCCATGCCGCCAGAATCCAACACCCCCAGCGACCTGATCTACGGCCTCAACGATAGGCCCAAACCTTTGCCTGCATTGCTTGCCGCGTTGCAGCATGTGTTGGCTGCCTTCGTCGGCATCATCACCCCGCCGCTGATCATCGGCTCTACCCTGGGCCTGACCGCCCACCTGCCCTACCTGATCAGCATGGCATTGATGGTTTCCGGTGTGGGCACCTTCATCCAGGCGCGCAGGCCGTTTGGCATTGGCGCCGGGATGATCTGCCTGCAGGGCACCAGCTTCGCGTTTCTCGGCGCCGTATTGTCGGCCGGGTTTCTGGTCAAGCAACGCGGCGGCAGCCCGGAAGACATCCTGGCGATGATTTTCGGTATCTGCTTCTTCGGCGCCGCAGTGCAGGTCGTGTTGAGCCGTTTCATCGGTCAGCTCAAAAGGGTAATCACGCCGCTGGTGACCGGCATCGTCATCACACTGATCGGCATCAGCCTGATCAAGGTCGGCATCACTGACCTTGGAGGCGGCTTCAATGCCCCGGACTTCGGCGCGCCAACCAACCTGGCACTCGGCCTGTTCGTGGTACTGACCATCATCCTGCTGAACCGCTCGAACACGCCATGGGTACGGCTCTCCGCCATTATCATCGGCCTCGCACTGGGCAGCCTCGCCGCCTGGTTCAGCGGCAAGTTGGTGCCCCAAGCCTTGCCTGATTTGCCATTGATCAGCCTGCCTACACCGTTCCACTTCGGTTTCAACTTCGATTGGAGCGCTTTCCTGCCGGTAGCACTGATTTATCTGATCAGCACCATCGAAACCGTCGGCGACCTCACTGCCAATTGCATGATCGCCCGCCAGCCCATCAGCGGCCCTTCCTATATAAGCCGACTCAAGGGTGGCGTACTGGGAGATGGCATCAGTTGCATGATCGCCGCCACCTTCAGTGCCTTTCCCAACACCACATTCGCCCAGAACAACGGCGTGATCCAGCTGACCGGCGTGGCCAGCCGTTACGTCGGCTTGTACATCGGCGCGGTACTGTTTTGCCTCGGGCTGTTTCCGTTGATTGGTGCGGTGCTGCAGCAAATCCCCAAGCCGGTGCTGGGCGGCGCAACCCTGGTGATGTTCGGCAGCGTAGCGGCGGCCGGCGTGCGCATTCTCGCCCAGGCCCCGCTGGATCGGCGCAGCATGCTGATCATCGCCACCTCGTTCGGCGTCGGCCTGGGGATCGCGGCGCAACCGAACCTGCTGCACCTGATGCCAACCCTGGTGCAGAACCTGTTCGACTCGGCCATCACCAGCGGCGGCCTGACCGCCATCGTATTGTGCCTGCTGCTACCTGAAGCCAAGGCTCCCGTGGATGCCGCAAACCGGCCCCTGGAAAGCGACACTCTGGAGCCGCTTTAAGGGTTTTATCGTATCGGGACTTGTCTGGGGCTTGAGGGTGGGTTATCTGTGCACACGTCGCCTTCATCGATCTGCACGGAAACCTCCATGAGCCTCGAAGTTCCTGCCCACAGCAACCACGCCGGAAAACCTGCAAGCCGCATTCGCCAAAAGAACGAACAAGCGATTTTGCAGGCCGCCGAAGACGAGTTCGCCCGTCATGGCTACAAAGGCACCAGCATGAACACTATCGCGGCGAGTGCCGGGTTGCCGAAAGCCAACTTGCACTACTACTTCACCAACAAGCTGGGCCTGTACATCGCGGTGCTCAGCAACATCCTCGAATTGTGGGACAGCACCTTCAACACCCTGACCGCCGAGGATGACCCGGCGGCCGCCCTGACCCGCTATATCCGCACCAAGATGGAATTTTCCCGGCGCCAGCCACAAGCCTCGCGGATCTTCGCGATGGAGATCATCAGCGGCGGTGAGTGCCTGACCGAATATTTCAGCCAGGACTACCGCGCCTGGTTCAGCGGCCGTGCGGCGGTATTCCAGGCCTGGATCGACGCCGGCAAGATGGACCCTATCGACCCGGTGCACCTGATCTTCCTGCTGTGGGGCAGCACCCAGCATTACGCCGACTTTGCCACCCAGATCTGCCGCGTGACCGGGCGCACCAAGCTGACCAAGCAGGACATGGAAGACGCCGGCACCAACCTTATCCACATCATTCTCAAAGGCTGTGGCATCAAGCCGGCCCTCTAAACGAAGTTACCCATGCCTTTCACGCTTACCGGCCTTTGCGAGTTTCGCGAAGAAATTCGCAAAAGCCGCTTCATTACCCTCGCCGCCCCGATCAGCAGCCCCCAGGACGCCCAGGCCTTCATCGACCAGCACAGCGACCTGAACGCCACGCACAACTGCTGGGCCTGGAAACTCGGCGATCAATACCGCAGCAACGACGATGGCGAACCCGGCGGCACGGCCGGGCGCCCGATCCTGGCCGCGATCGAAGCGCAGGATTGCGACCAGGTCGTGGTGCTGGTGATCCGCTGGTACGGCGGCATCCAACTGGGCACCGGCGGCCTGGCCCGCGCCTATGGCGGCGGCGCGAACAAATGCCTGCAAGCCGCCGAACGCGTCGAGCTGATCAAACGGGTGCCGCTGAGCTGCTCCTGTGGTTTTGCCGAGCTGCAGTTGGTGAAGCTGCGAGTGGCCGAACTGGGTGGGCTGGTGATGGAAGAAACCTTCACCGCCAATGGCGTCGACCTGCAGCTGGCCCTCGGCGAGGCACATATCGACACCCTGCAAGCGCAGCTCGCCGACCTGAGTCGCGGGCGCATTCTGCTGGAGCGCTGAAACTGCCCACATCTACTGTGCACCTGCCTGTGGATAACCTGAGCACACTCGCCTGTAACCCTTCTGTCACAAGGGTTTCAGGCGGTTGTACAGTTTTTGTTCAAGGCACTGCACGAAAGTATTAATCCAGCTCAAAAACAGTCGGTTAGGCGGGTTATGTCCTTTAGAACAAAGGGCCACAGCGCTTATATCCACCGGTCACGCTTGCGCACAATTACTGTGGAGCAACCTGTGGATAACCCGTGCAAGAGTGACCCCGCAGCAGAGCCTGCAACGTTCCGGCACAACTGAGCATTTTTTGATCAACTTGCTACTCGGCGCACCGGTATCAACTGAGCCACCGCCCACAGCACTTCAAACACCACGACAATCACCAATACAGTACTGGCACCATGGGCCAGCGCGTAAATCTGCCAGGTGGCAAACAGCACTCGGCCGGCGGCGTCGTAGCGGCCAAAGATCGCTTGTGGGTCGCGGATTCGCAGCACCGACCACACGCAGACAATCGAGCCCATCAGGTTCGCCATCAACATATGCACAGGCGCGAACGGCGGCAGCTCGCCGGGCAGGTTCAACGCCACCAGGGCGTTATGCAGCAGGACAAACGTCCAGGGTGTGACCAGTGCGGCGGTGACGATCAGGTCGTACCAACCGCTGGCCCGAACCAGTCGACGGTATTGGTGTGCGGTCCACATAGCCGTAAGCTCCTTAAATTCAAGAAGCCAGCAGGCTAAAGCCTGGAGTATGCTCCAGGGTCAAGCCCCCTTGAGCCCTCTACATGCGTATCGGCGAATTAGCCCAGGCCAGCCAGGTCAGTCGCGACACCCTGCGTTTCTACGAGCAACGCGGGCTGATTGCCGCGCAACGCAGTGCCAACGGTTACCGTGACTACCCCGCCGACATGGTGCAACTGGTGCTGTACATCAAGACCGCCCAGCGCCTGGGCTTCAGCCTGGGTGAAATCGGCAACAGCGTCGGCGCATTATGGCAAGCTCCAGACCCCGACAGCGCCGTGACCCAGCTCCTGCAAGACAAGCTCCACCTGATCGAAACCCGCATCGCCGAACTCGACCAACTGCGCCAAGAGTTGCAGCAAAGGCTCGGCCAGCGTTGTCCACTGAACCCGTGAACCTCCACCGTCAAAGGAAGCCATTCATGTCCACTTCAAAAACCGCACTGATTATCGGCGCCTCCCGGGGCCTGGGCCTTGGCCTGGCCAAGCAACTGCTGGCGGACGGCTGGGAGGTGACCGCCACCGTGCGCGACCCGCAAAAGGCCGATGCCTTGAAGGCCTTGGGCGAGGTGCAAATCGAAAAGCTCGACATGGATGACCAGCAGGCGGTAATCGCCCTCAGCCAGCGTCTCAAGGAAAAAACCTTCGACCTGCTGTTCGTCAATGCCGGTGTCAAAGGCCCGGCCAACCAGGAACCGGGCCACGCCACCCTGGCTGAAGTCGGCCAACTGTTTTTCACCAACGCCGTGGCGCCGATCAACCTGGCCCAGCGTTTTGTCGGGCAGATCCGCCCAGGCACCGGCGTGCTGGCCTTCATGAGTTCGATCCTGGGCAGTGTGACCATTCCCGACGGCTCGGACCTGGCGCTGTACAAGGCCAGCAAGGCCGCCCTCAACTCCATGACCAACAGCTTCGTCACCCAATTGGGCGATCAGAAACTGACCGTGCTGTCGTTGCACCCGGGCTGGGTGAAAACCGACATGGGTGGCGAAAACGCCCACATCGACGTGCCCACCAGCGTGCGCGGCCTGGTTGACCAGGTGAATGCCTACACCGGCAAGGGCGGCCATCACTTTGTGGACTACAAGGGCGACACCATCGCCTGGTAAAAAAACCGGGATCGTTATCGGCCGATTGCCGTCGATAACGATCCACACGTAAACTGCGCACCTCGCCCTCCCCGGCGACCCTGGATCAGCAGACAGGGCAACACTGAGCTGGCAAACCTGAACCCATCATTCAGAGGAGCCGGCCAATGCCTGCGACCCGTATCTGGTTAAAAAACCCCCTCGCGATTTTCACTGCCAATGGCCTCGACGCCCGTGGCGGCCTGGTGCTGCAAGACGGTGTGATCACCGAAGTGCTGGGCTGGGGCCAAGAACCCTCCGTGCCCTGTAGACAAGTATTCGATGCCCGCGAGCATGTCGTCCTTCCTGGACTCATCAACACCCATCATCACTTTTATCAAACCCTGACCCGCGCCTGGGCGCCGGTGGTCAACCAGCCGCTGTTTCCCTGGCTGAAAACCCTGTATCCGGTCTGGGCCCGACTCACCCCGGAAAAACTCGCGCTGGCGAGCAAAGTGGCCCTGGCCGAACTGCTGCTCTCGGGCTGCACCACGGCGGCAGACCACCACTACCTGTTCCCGGACGGCCTGGAACAGGCGATCGACGTGCAGGTCGACAGCGTGCGCGAACTGGGAATGCGCGCCATGCTCACCCGCGGCTCCATGAGCCTGGGCGAGGCCGACGGCGGGCTGCCACCGCAACAAACCGTGCAGCAAGGCGAAGTGATTCTGGAAGACAGCCGCCGCCTGATCCGCCAGTACCACGAGCGCGGTGACGGCGCACAAATCCAGATCGCCCTGGCGCCCTGCTCGCCGTTTTCCGTCACCCCGGAAATCATGGAAGCCAGCGCCGAGCTGGCCAACAACCTCGACGTGCGCCTGCATACCCACCTGGCGGAAACCCTCGACGAAGAAGACTTCTGCCTGCAGCGTTTCGGCCTGCGCACCGTGGATTACCTCGACAGCGTCGGCTGGCTAGGCCCGCGCACGTGGCTGGCCCACGGAATTCACTTCAACCCTGAGGAAATCGCACGCCTCGGAGCTGCCGGTACCGGCATCTGCCATTGCCCGAGCTCGAACATGCGCCTGGCTTCCGGGATATGCCCAACGCTGGACCTGCTGGCCGCCGGCGCACCGATTGGCCTGGGGGTGGACGGTTCGGCGTCCAATGATGCGTCGAACATGATCCTCGAAACGCGCCAGGCCCTGTACATCCAGCGCCTGCGTTACGGGGCAGAGAAGATCACCCCGGAACGGGTGTTGGGTTGGGCGACAAAAGGTTCGGCGCAGTTACTCGGTCGCAGCGACATCGGCGAACTGGCCGTAGGCAAACAGGCCGACCTGGCGTTGTTCAAGCTCGATGAACTGCGCTTCTCCGGCAGCCATGACCCGATCTCGGCGCTGCTGCTGTGTGGCGCCGACCGAGCGGACCGGGTGATGGTCGGCGGCAAATGGCGGGTGATCGACGGGCAGGTCGAAGGATTGGACCTGAAAGGCTTGATTGCCGATCACAGCCAGGCGGCGCGGGAACTGATCAACCGGACTTAACTGAAGAAACACTTTTCAAATGTGGGAGCGGGCTTGCTCGCGAATGCGTTGGGTCAGTCAACATATCTGGCGACTGACACTCCGTATTCGCGAGCAAGCCCGCTCCCACACAAGCCCGGTTTCCACAATTATTTCTGCGGTGTTTTCAGGATTGGTTACAGTCCAAGCAGCGACAGCATGATAAACGTCGCAAACAACACAAAATGGGTCATCCCTTCGATGGCGTTGGTTTCGCCATCGTTGAGGTTGATCGCACTGACAATCAGCGTGATAAACACCATCACGGTCTGCACCGGCGTCATCGCCATCTGAAACGGCTGGCCGGTGTACAAGGCCATGGCTTCCATCACCGGCACGGTCAAAATCACCGTCGACAGTGAAGCCCCCAGCGCGATGTTCACCACCGACTGCATGCGGTTGGCCAGCGCTGCGCGCAACGCGGTCAAAATCTCCGGGGCGGCGGAAATCGCGGCCACGATGATCGCCGTGATCACAGGTGGGGCACCCGTTCCTTCCAGGCCCAGGTCGAGGGTCTTGGACATCACCTCGGCCAACGCGCCAATCACGATCACGCCAAACACCAACGTCCCGATGGAAAACGCCAGGTTGATCGGCGGCGACTCTTCTTCCGGCTGTTTCTTGCGGCGTTTTTCCGGGTAGCTGTAGCTGAAGAAATAACTGTGGGGCCCCACCTGCATCCGCAGGAACAACGTGTAGAGCACTACCATCGCGCCGATGGTGAAGGCCGAGTAAATTTTCCAGTCGGCCTCGGGGATAAATTCCGGCACCACCATCGACACACCCATGGCGGTAAGGATCATCACACTATAGGTCCGCGCCGAATCGTCGTTGTAGGACTGTTCGCCATGCTTGATCCCGCCCATCAGTGCAGCCAGGCCGAGGATGCCGTTGATATCGAGCATCACCGCCGAATAAATGGTGTCGCGCACCAGGGTCGGCGAGGGCTCGTTGCTCATCATGATCGCCAGGATCACTACTTCCACCAGCACGGCGGCGAGGGTCAGGATCATGGTGCCGTAGGGGTCGCCGACCTTTTCCGCCAGTTGCTCGGCGTGATGGGCCACGCGCATCGAGGCCACGACGATAAAGCCGATCAGCGCTATGCCAGCCAACAGCGCCACCATCTGCCCGCTGTGCAGCATCCAGTGCTCCAGCGGGTAGGCAGCGATGGCGGCAATCAGCGCCAGCAGCATGAATTTTTCTTGCTTGATAGATGTGAGCATTGCAGGCCTTTTGAACGCGGCGAATCCGTCATTGATGGGGTACAGACTGCACCGCGCCGCTAACGTTTCGTTACACCTTAGTTCATGCACTGCTTGCACGGTGCCTGTGGATGCTCACCGCTTGGTCAGGTTTTGCCGATTATTTCGGCGTGCGCCTGTAGAATGCCGCCATTGCACCTGATGAGAATTTATAAATGTACGATTGGCTCAACGCCCTGCCCAAGGCTGAATTGCACCTGCACCTGGAAGGCTCGCTGGAGCCTGAGCTGCTGTTCGCCCTGGCCGAACGCAACAAGATCGCGCTGCCGTGGAACGACGTCGAAACCCTGCGCAAGGCCTACGCCTTCAACAACCTGCAAGAGTTTCTCGACCTCTACTACAAGGGCGCCGATGTACTGCGCACCTCCCAGGATTTCTACGACCTGACCTGGGCCTACCTGCTGCGCTGCAAGGCGCAGAACGTGATCCACACCGAACCGTTCTTCGACCCGCAGACCCACACCGACCGCGGCGTACCGTTCGAAGTGGTGCTCAACGGCATTGCCGCCGCCTTGAAAGACGGCGAGCAACAACTGGGCATCACCAGCGGTTTGATCTTGAGCTTCCTGCGCCACTTGAGCGAAGAAGAGGCCGAAAAAACCCTCGACCAGGCACTGCCCTTCCGTGATGCGTTTGTTGCCGTGGGCCTGGACAGCTCGGAAATGGGCCACCCACCGAGCAAGTTCCAGCGCGTGTTTGATCGTGCCCGTCACGAAGGTTTCCTGACCGTCGCCCACGCCGGTGAAGAAGGCCCGCCGGAGTACATCTGGGAAGCCATCGACCTGCTGAAGATCCAGCGTATCGACCATGGCGTACGCGCCATTGAAGACGAGCGCCTGATGCAGCGGATCATCGACGAACAGATCCCGCTGACGGTGTGCCCGTTGTCCAACACCAAGCTCTGCGTGTTCGACGACATGTCCCAGCACAACATCCTCGACATGCTTGAGCGTGGGGTGAAAGTGACGGTGAACTCGGACGATCCGGCGTACTTCGGCGGTTATGTCACCGAGAACTTCCATGCGCTGTACACGTCGCTGGGCATGACCCAGGACCAGGCCAAACGCCTGGCGCAAAACAGCCTGGATGCACGGTTGGTCAAGCCTTAATCAGCGACCGGTCTGGCGAGCCGGGCAATTTCCAGTTGCCCGGCTTCACTGACCTGCAACGCCTGGGACTCATTGATCACGCTGACCCAGTTCGACTGCAGGCACAACTGCAACAACGCGGCCCCCAACGCACCGCCCAGGTGTGGCTGCTGTTCGCTCCAATCAAAACAATCGCACACGATCGGCTGAGCCAGTGCCTGGGTAAAAATCCCCAGCGCTGCGAGTTTGCGCGCACCTGACGGCGTCACGTCCGTACGCTGTTCCGCGCGCTCGATCCACCCGGCCGCCATCATCCGTTGATACAAACCCGCTGCCAGCTCGCCCCCCAGGTGACCATGGCACAGCCGCGCTCGCCGTAAAGCCGCAGGCGCAGTCAATGACCGCGAATGAATGGGCGTGCTGCGGGCGACGCTGGCCATCGTGGTGCAGGCCAATGCATCCACGGCGGCCGCCACATCGGCGGCGGCCACCCGGAAAAAGCGTTTGCCGCTGCGGGCTTCGACACGCAACAGGCCACCGGCCGTCAATCGCGTCAGATGCGCATTCGCCGAGGCCGATGACAGCCCGGCAAGTGCCGCCAACTCATCGGAGGGTTTGGCCGAGCCGTCCATCAATGCCCACACCATCGCGGTGCGTTTCGGGTCGGCCAGCAAGGTGGCGATCTGACTGATGCAAGGTGCCTGTTCCATGTGCTCATTCACTCCCTGTTGAATCATTTGTCTGCTGCGTCTGGCGGAAAAGTATAAGCGTGAAAACGCCGGGTTCCGTGCCGTCTTACAGCGCAACCAAGGACAGAAGCTGAAGGAAATTTCCCGATATCCCCGGGGTTATGGTGTAGAGGCTGATCGCTCCGGCAATTGCGCAGTCAATGTCGCACAACGGGCAACGAGCATTTCCCGCAGAAGATTGATCGGCTTGCTCAGTTGCGCGCGATGGGCACACAACAGATTGAGCGGCGTACGTTCGCCCCGCAGCTCCGGCAGGATCAGCCGCAGGCGCCCCGCCAGCACATCGGAGCTGACATCCAGCCAGGACTTGTAGGCGATACCCACCCCCGCCACCGCCCAGCGTCGCACCACATCGGCATCATCACTGAAGCGGTCACCGGTCACCGTCAGGCCGACATCACGCTTGCCATCGTTAAACCCCCAATGGTCATGCACCCGGCTGCCGAGCATGTACAGCAGGCAATTGTGCTGGGTCAGTTGCTCCAGGTGGCGCGGCTCGCCGTGCCGCGCCAGATAGCTGGGAGCAGCACAGAGCACGCGGCAGTTGTCCGGGGCGATGGGCAACGCGATCAGGCTGGAGTCTTCGGGTTCGCCGTAGCGCAGGGCGATGTCCACCGGCTGGCGGAACAGGTCGGCAATCCGGTCGCCCAACAACAGGCGTACGCTCAGGTCGGGGTATTCGCGCTGGAACTCATCGAGCCAGGGCAACAACTGGTTACGGCCAAAGTCCGACGGCGCCGAGAGTTGCAGCACCCCGCTGACCTGATCCTGGCCGCTGGCCAACAACCGCCGGCCTTCATCCAGGCTGCTCAAGGCGGCCCGGGCGTACTCCAGGAAGCCTTCGCCCTCGGCCGTCAGGCGCAGGCTGCGGGTGGAACGCGCCAACAACCGTGCGCCCAACTGCTGCTCGATGCGCTTCAACGCCGCGCTGGCCACCGCCGCCGACATGTCCATCACCCGTGCTGCCGCCGAAAGGCTGCCCAGGTCTGCCGCACGCACAAACAACTGCAAGTCATCAAAACGCAGCACGCCGACCGCCCATTATCAAAAAAGCATTGAAAGAGACTGCTCTTTTAGCGGGTTTTATCTTCCAGAGAAATAGCCAATCATCTGTCCATCCCGTTCATCACGTGTCTGGAGTCGAATATGTCTGCTGCCTTTAACGTCATCGCCACGCTGATCGCCAAACCCGGCCAACAGGCCACCCTGGAAACCCTGCTGCGCGAGCTGCTGGAACCGACCCGCATCGAAGCCGGCTGCCAGCAGTACGACCTGCACCAGGACCTGCAACACCCCGAGACCTTCTACATGCTCGAACGCTGGAGTGACGACGCCGCGCTGGCCGACCACGACCAGAGCGCGCATATCCAGAATTTCCGCACCAAGGCTGCCGACGTGCTTGAGCATTTCGAACTCAAGCGCCTGAAGTTTATTGCCTGATCAACCGCCCCCTTTTTGGAAACCATCATGAAAGCCATCGCCTACTACGCCGCACTGCCGATCAACGATCCAAAATCCCTGCAAGACATCGAACTGCCCGAACCGGTCGCCGGCCCCCGCGACCTGCTGGTGGAAGTCAAAGCCATCTCGGTGAACCCGGTGGACACCAAGGTGCGCCAAAACGTCGCCCCGGAAAACGGCGCGGCCAAAGTGCTGGGCTGGGACGTGGCCGGTGTGGTCAAGGCCGTGGGCAGCGAAGTCAGCCTGTTCAAGGTCGGCGACAAGGTGTTCTACGCCGGCTCCCTGGTACGCCCCGGCGGCAACAGCGAACTGCACACTGTCGATGAGCGCATCGTCGGCCATATGCCGAAAACCCTGGGTTTTGCCGACGCTGCTGCACTGCCGCTGACCGCCATCACCGCCTGGGAATTGCTCTTCGAACGCCTGCAAGTGCGTGAAGGCAAGGCCGATGAAGGCCAGAGCCTGCTGATTGTCGGTGCTTCGGGTGGTGTGGGATCGATCCTGACCCAACTGGCGAAACAGCTCACCGGCCTGAAAGTCATCGGCACCGCCTCCCGTCCTGAAACCCAGGCATGGGCCAAGGACCTGGGCGCCGACCTGGTGATCGACCACAGCAAACCGTTGAGCGAAGAGCTGAAAAACGCCGGCCATCCGCAGGTGAACTACGTCGCCAGCCTGACCCAGACCGACCAGCACCTGGACCAACTGGTGGAAGCGCTGATTCCCCAGGGCAAACTGGCGCTGATCGACGATCCCAAGGCATTGGACGTAAGCAAGCTCAAGCGCAAGAGCCTGTCGCTGCATTGGGAGTTCATGTACACCCGCTCGATGTTCGAGACCAGCGACATGATCGAGCAGCACAACCTGCTCAATCGCGTCGCCGAACTGATCGACGCCGGTACTCTGAAAACCACCGTGGGCGAGCACTTTGGCGTGATCAACGCGGCTAACCTGCGCCGTGCCCACGAACTGCTGGAAAGCGGCAAGGCCAAGGGCAAGATCGTGCTGGAAGGGTTCTAACGAAAGGTTCTGTCAGTGTCGTCTGTTATTCATGTGAGTAATGGACGACACCGCTAGTCAGAGACTTGATCCTTGTCATATTTGTGAGCGTATTCGGGTTTATATTGGCCGCCTTTGCCACGCAATTTACGTGAGGAAGTCAGCAATGAAGATCCTGATAAAAGCGCTAGCAAGATCCGAAGGCAACAAATGGCAGGTCCGTCTCGACCAGAACGCCTTTACCTTCCGCAGTGAGGCCGAGGCCCGCGCGTTTGCCGACACCCTGCAAACCCGTATCCAGGCGCCTCACCGATTCCCCGAAAGCCAGCAGCGCTCTGCTGGCTGATCCTGATCAGTCCGCCGCTTGCAGTGCCCGTTGGCGCTGCAGGCGCCGGGTCAGCATCGCGAACGTTACGGCCAATACGCCACACAAGCTGATGACCATTGCCATCGGCATCGCCGTGCCGTCGTGCAGCACGCCGACCAACGACGCTGCGCCTGCGGCCACACCAAACTGAATGCAACCGAGCAACGCCGACGCGCTGCCCGCCCGAGCGCCCTGCCCGCTCATGGCGCAGGCCGAGGTATTGGGCAAAATGCAGCCCAGGCTGGCGATGCAGATAAACAGCGGTACCAGCAGTGGCCACAAGGCGTCCGTGCGCAGCGCAGTAATTGCCAGCAACGACAGACCCGCCGCCAGGTAAACCCACACCGTGCGCGACAGCAAAAATGCCGGGCCACGCGAAGCGAGCAAACGCGCATTGACCTGTGCCACCAGGATAAAGCCCGCGGCATTCGAGCCGAATACCCAGCCATAGTGTTCGGCGGGCACGCCATAGAGCTTGATAAAGACGAAGGGCGAGCCCGCGATGTAGGCAAACATACCGGCAATCGAGATGCCGCCGGTCAAGGCATAGCCCAGGTACACCCGGTCCGACAGCAACCGGCCGTACTGGCGCAGTGCGCCTGACAGCGGCTGGCGCGGTTGATGGGCCGGGAAGCTTTCCGGCAGCCCGACTGCTACCGCAATGGCCGCCATCACACTGAACACCGTCAGCGCCAGGAAGATCGACTGCCAGCCCCACACGCCAACCATCACCCCGCCCGCCAGCGGCGCGAGGATCGGCGCCAGCCCGGTGACCAGCATCAGCTGGGAAAACACCTTGGCCGAGCCCACCGCGTCGCATTTATCGCTGACCACCGCCCGCGAGATCACCATGCCCGCACAGCCGCCCAGGGCCTGGACGAAACGCGCGCCGATCAGCCATTCCAGGGACGGCGCGTACGCACAGGCGAAGGACGCCAGGGTAAACAGGGTGACGCCGCTGAGCAGCGGCCCGCGCCGGCCAAAACGGTCTGCCAGCGGTCCATAGATCAACTGGCCGATCGCCAGGCCCGTGAAGTACACGGCCAAGGTCAGCTGAATATGTTTTTCGTCGGTGCCGAATGCCACGGCCATGGCCGGGAAACCCGGCAGGTAGAAGTCGATGGCCAGCGGCGCGAACGCGCTCAAGGCCCCCAAGATCAGGATTATACGAAGGTTCATCAGGCACCCAGGTGAGTCGGCAGCCCAACAGTCTAGCCGGGCTCGGGTGCCTTGAACATTAAGTTAGCTCGCTAACTATTCAAAAAGTCAGGCGAGCTTGGCGCTGTAGCCTTCCTCGCTGATCAGGTTGATCACCTCCGCCGGCGACAGCAGGCTGCTTTCCACGCCGACTTCCTTTGTCGCGAGGTCGACGCGCACGCTGGCCGCCGGGTCCTTATCCTGCACCGCCTGGGTTACCGAGCGGACACAGTGGCCGCAGGTCATTCCTTCAACGCTGAATACTTGCATGACATGACTCCTTTAATGAGGTTGCCCGCAGTGTTGACCTTGCCACGATGGCAAGGTCAAGTTCTGAGAACATCGGCCGGGCTGGCATTCATTCGCGCCCTCGGCCAAGCTGCACTTATCCACGATGTGAACCTCGGAGAATTCGCCATGCGCTGGTCATTTTTTGGCCTTGTCAGCCTGATGGGCTTTTTTGCTGCTGTGCCACCGGCCAGCGCAGATGAAGATTATGCGGTGCTGATCATTTCCCGGGAGCGCCTGGAAGTGCCGACCAACTGCGAGATTGGCTTGTACATCCAGGACCAGTTGGCCGGGCGGCTGTTCCAGGAGCAGGCCACCTCCTTCAACTTGCCGGCCGGGAATGTGTCGTTGCGCCTGAAGTTGTTGCCGGGGCAATCCCAGGGTTGCTTGCCGGGCATGCTCGCACCACCGGCGCAAAACATTACGTTGAAGGCGGGTGACGTGCGCAAGTTGCGTATCGCGCAAGGGCCGGACGGCATGTACCTGAAACCGGCCGCACTGGAATACTGAAACATTGATCTAACGCCTTGACCTTCCCCACAGGTCAAGGTTGATCCTAGGGGCAATCTCTCCTGGAGTACTGCCCATGAACGGATCCACCACCTTCGACCTGCCGATCAGCGGCATGACCTGCGCCAGCTGCGCCGGGCGGGTTGAACGGGCACTGGGCAAAGTGCCCGGGGTGCAAAGTGTCAGCGTCAACCTGGCCAACGAACGCGCCCACATTGAAGTGCTCGGCCAGATGGACCCCAGCGTCCTGATCGCCGCCGTCGACAAGGCCGGCTACACCGCCACCCTGCCCCAAAGCGAAACCGCCACCCAGGCCAGCCAGGAACAACGCCTGAGCCATGAACGCTGGTCGCTGCTGCTGGCAATCCTGCTCGCCGCGCCGTTGGTGCTACCGATGCTGGTGCAACCGTTCGGGCTGCACTGGATGCTCCCGGCCTGGGTGCAATTTGCCCTGGCCACCCCGGTGCAATTCATCTTCGGTGCGCGCTTCTATATCGCGGCCTGGAAAGCCGTGCGCGCCGGAGCGGGCAATATGGACCTGCTGGTCGCCATCGGCACCAGCGCCGGTTACGGCCTGAGTATCTATGAATGGCTCACGGCGTCCGCCGGCACAATGCCCCACCTGTATTTCGAAGCCTCGGCGGTGGTGATCGCCCTGGTGCTGCTGGGCAAATATTTGGAAAGCCGCGCCAAGCGCCAGACCGCCAGTGCCATCCGCGCTCTGGAAGCCTTGCGTCCGGAACGGGCGATTCAGGTGATCGACGGCCGCGAGCAGGACGTCGCCATCACCGCCCTCAAGCTGAATGACCTGGTGCTGGTCAAACCCGGCGAACGCTTCCCGGTGGACGGCGAAGTGGTCGAAGGCCAAAGTCACGCCGACGAAGCCTTGATCAGCGGTGAAAGCCTGCCGGTGCCGAAGCAGCCTGGCGACGCAGTCACCGGCGGCGCCATCAACGGCGAAGGCCGGCTGCTGGTGCGTACCCTGGCCCTCGGCGCGGAAAGCGTGCTGGCGCGGATCATCCGCCTGGTGGAAGACGCCCAGGCCGCCAAGGCACCGATCCAGAAACTGGTGGATAAAGTCAGCCAGGTGTTCGTGCCGGTGGTGCTGGTGCTGGCCTTGGCCACGCTGGTCGGCTGGTGGCTGTATGGCGCACCGCTGGAGGTCGCGCTGATCAATGCGGTGACCGTATTGGTGATCGCCTGCCCTTGCGCCCTTGGCCTGGCCACACCTACCGCCATCATGGCCGGTACCGGCGTTGCCGCCCGCCACGGCATCCTGATCAAGGACGCCGAAGCCCTGGAGCGCGCCCATGAAGTCAGCGCCGTGGTGTTCGACAAGACCGGCACCCTGACCTCCGGCGCACCAAAAATTGCGCACCTGGCCGCCATTGACGGCAATCAAGGGGCGCTCCTGCAACAGGCCGGCGCGCTGCAGCGCGGCAGTGAACACCCATTGGCCAAGGCGGTGCTGGATGCCTGTGCCGAACAAGGTTTGAACGTCGCGGATGTCAGCGCCAGCCAGTCCCTTACCGGGCGTGGCATTGCAGGCACCCTAGATGGCCGGCAACTGGCGCTGGGCAACCGTCGCCTGCTGGAAGAAACCGGCTTGAGCACCGGTGATCTCGCCGATTCGGCCAGTGCGTGGGAGGCCGAAGGCCGCACCTTGTCCTGGCTGATCGAGCAAGGCCCGCAGCCCCGCGTGCTGGGTTTGTTTGCCTTCGGTGACACGCTTAAACCGGGCGCCCTGCAAGCGATACAAGCACTCAAGGCTCGGCATATCAGCAGCCATCTGCTGACCGGCGATAACCGTGGCAGCGCCCGCGTGGTCGCCGAAGCCCTGGGCATCGATGACGTGCACGCCGAGGTGTTGCCTGCGGACAAGGCGGCTACCGTCGCCGAGCTGAAAAAGACCGGCGTGGTGGCAATGGTCGGCGACGGCATCAACGACGCACCGGCCCTGGCCGCGGCCGACATCGGCATCGCCATGGGCGGCGGTACCGACGTGGCGATGCACGCGGCAGGTATTACCCTGATGCGCGGCGACCCACGGCTGGTGCCGGCAGCCCTGGAAATCAGCCGCAAGACCTATGCGAAAATTCGACAGAATCTGTTCTGGGCCTTTGTGTATAACTTGATCGGCATTCCGCTGGCGGCGTTCGGCCTGCTCAACCCGGTGATGGCTGGCGCGGCCATGGCCCTGTCCAGTGTCAGCGTGGTGAGCAACGCACTGCTGTTGAAAACCTGGAAACCCAAGGACCTGGAGGACGAGCGTCCATGAACATCGGCCAAGCAGCACGCCAAAGCGGCCTGAGCGCGAAGATGATTCGTTACTACGAGTCCATCGGCTTGTTGAAAGCCGCCCATCGCACCGACAGCGGCTACCGCATTTATGGCGCCGATGACTTGCACACCCTGGCGTTTATCAAGCGCTCGCGGGACCTGGGGTTTTCCCTGGAGGAAGTCGGCAAGCTACTGACGCTGTGGCAGGACCGGGGACGCGCGAGTGCCGACGTCAAGGCGCTGGCCCGCCAGCATATCGATGAGCTGAACCAGAAGATCCGCGAGTTGGGGCAGTTGCGCGATACGTTGCAAGACCTGGTGGAACACTGCCAGGGCGATCATCGGCCGGATTGCCCGATTCTCAAGGAGTTGGCGTCGGGCAGTTGTTGCACCTGAGCAAGTTTAACCAGGCATGCACGGAACCTAATGTGGGAGCGGGCTTGCTCGCGAATGCGGAGTGTCAGTCAATACATCAGTTGACTGAACCAGCGCTTTCGCGAGCAAGCCCGCTCCCACATTTGGATATCCACTCGCCGTTGGATCACTGCATCCAGGGCGGCGGTGGCGGTTCTTCCGACGCCTTGCTCGGTGGCGCATCGTCTGCCGCACGAGTTGCTGACCCTCTGGCAGGACCGGGGCCGTGCGAGTGCCGACCTGAAGGCGCTGGCCCGCCAGCATATCGATGAGCTGAACCAGAAGATCCTCGAGCTGGGGCAATTGCGCGATACGTTGCAGGACCTGGTGGAACACTGGCAGGGTGACCATCGGCCGGATTGCCCGATTCTCAGGGAGTTGGCGTCGGGCAGTTGTTGCGCCTGAGCAAGTTTAACCAGGCATGCACGGAACCTAATGTGGGAGCGGGCTTGCTCGCGAATGCGGAGTGTCAGTCAATACATCAGTTGACTGAACCAGCGCTTTCGCGAGCAAGCCCGCTCCCACATTTGGATATCCACTCGCCGTTGGATCACTGCATCCAGGGCGGCGGTGGCGGCTCTTCCGACGCCTTGCTCGGTGGCGCATCGTCTGCCGCGCGAATCGCCTGGCGACGCTCTTCATCGAGCCGCGCCGCTTCGATCTCGCGGATAACACCGCCCACGTCAGCCAGCTCTTCCGGTTCGTCGAACTCGCCGGTCAACACACTGGCCGGGTGCAGAGTGCCGGCTTCATACAGCGCCCACATCTCCTTGGCGTACTTGGTCTTCTTCAATTCCGGGGCAAAGCGCCCGAAGTAGGAAGCCATGTTGCCCACATCCCGTTCCAGCATGCTGAACGCGTGGTTGTTGCCCGCGGCATCCACCGCCTGAGGCAGGTCGATGATCACCGGGCCCGTCGGCGTCAGCAGCACGTTGAACTCGGAAAGGTCACCGTGCACCAGGCCGGTACACAACATCAGCACGATCTGGGTAATCAGGAAGGCGTGGTATTCACGGGCCTGGTCCGGCTCCAGCGTCACGTCGTTCAAACGTGGCGCCGCGTCGCCGTATTCATCGGCCACCAGCTCCATCAGCAGCACGCCTTCGAGGAAGTCGTACGGCTTGGGCACGCGAACACCCGCACCGGCCAGGCGAAACAGCGCCGCTACCTCAGCGTTCTGCCAGGCATCTTCGGTTTCTTTCTTGCCGAACTTGGAGCCCTTGGCCATGGCCCGGGCCTGCCGGCTGTTGCGGACCTTGCGGCCTTCCTGGTATTCGGACGCCTGACGAAAACTTCGTTTATTCGCCTCCTTGTAGACCTTGGCGCAACGTAACTCGTTGCCGCAGCGCACCACGTAAACAGCTGCTTCTTTACCACTCATGAGTGGGCGCAGCACCTCGTCGACCAGACCGTCCTCGATCAGGGGTTCAATGCGTTTAGGAGTCTTCATCAGCTTTTATTGTGGGTCCTTTATTACCAAACACGCGTATGGCACTCGTTATACGGCAATCCTCTCGCCGCGGGGAGAGGGTACCGACCTTTGACCGCTTAAGAATGCATCCAATATGCCAAATTGACCGGCGGCCCGATCATAGCTGAGATCAGCGCTCAATAATCGCGGTGACGCCCTGGCCCCCGGCGGCGCAGATCGAGATCAGGCCCCGGCCCTTGCCGGCTGCGTCCAGCAGCTTGGCCAGGTTGGCGACGATACGCCCGCCCGTGGCAGCAAACGGATGGCCGGCGGCCAATGAGCTGCCCTTGACGTTCAAGCGGCTGCGGTCGATAGAGCCCAGCGGTGCATCCAGCCCCAGGCGGGTCTTGCAGTATTCCGGATCTTCCCAGGCTTTCAGCGTGCACAACACTTGGGCAGCAAAGGCTTCGTGAATCTCGTAGTAATCGAAGTCCTGCAGGGTCAGGCCATTCCTCGCCAGCAGGCGCGGCACGGCGTACACCGGCGCCATCAGCAGGCCTTCGGCGCCGTTGACGAAATCCACCGCCGCCGCTTCGCCATCGCGCAGGTAGGCGAGGATCGGCAAGCCGCGCTCCTTGGCCCAGGCTTCACTGCCCAGCAGCACCAACGAGGCGCCGTCGGTCAGCGGTGTCGAGTTACCGGCGGTGAGGGTGCCCTTCTCACTGCGCTCGAAGGCGGGCTTGAGGCTGGCGAGTTTTTCCAGGGTCAGGTCGGGGCGCAGGTTGTTGTCGCGGGTCAGGCCAAGAAAGGGCGTGAGCAAATCGTTTTGCCAGCCTTCGGCGTAGGACGCGGCCATTTTCTGGTGGCTTTCCAGCGCCAACTGATCCTGCTCGGCGCGGGGTATCTGCCAGGTCTGCGCCATCAACTCGCAATGCTGGCCCATGGACAACCCGGTGCGCGGTTCGCCGTTGCGCGGCAGCTCCGGCTTGAGGTGATGGGGACGAAGTTGTAACAAGACTTTAAGTTTATCCGCCATGGATTTGCTGCGATTGGCTTGCAGCAGGATTTTGCGCAGGCCCTCATTCACCCCGATAGGCGCGTCGGACGTGGTGTCGACGCCGCCGGCAATCCCGCTTTCGATCTGCCCCAGCGCAATCTTGTTCGCCACCAGCAACGCGGCTTCCAACCCCGTGCCACAGGCCTGCTGAATATCGTAGGCCGGGGTTTGCGGCGACAGGCGCGAGCCCAGCACGCACTCGCGGGTCAGGTTGAAGTCGCGGGAATGCTTGAGCACCGCCCCGGCGGCCACCTCGCCAATACGCAGGCCGTGCAGGTTGTAGCGTTCGATCAGGCCTTCGAGGGCAGCGGTCAACATCGCCTGGTTGCTCGCCGTGGCGTAAGGGCCGTTGGAGCGGGCGAAGGGGATGCGGTTACCGCCAATGATCGCTACACGGCGCAATTGAGTCATGGAAAGCTCCCTTGAGGTTATGGGGTGAATCTCTGAGCCTAGCCTAGGCTCAATCGAACGACTTTCACCTATTGATGGTCCACCGTTTGAACCCCAGCACTCGGAGAGCGTTCCATGTCTGACCGTTATATCGACTTCGCCAACTCCAGCCTCGGCCATCGCCTGGTCGCCGCCATTGGCCTGCCGTCACCGGTACGCCTGGAACGCTGGCAGGCCGGACGCCTGCGCCCGGTGGAGGGTGCACTGCTGATCGGCGGCGGCCCGCTGGCGACAAAAATCCTGCCATTCGCCAACAAACTGACCGACGCTATCTATAGCTACGGCACCGAACCGTCGACGGCAACCACCTGGATTCCCGGCCACGGGCCCAAGCTCAAAGCCGTGGTATTTGACGCCAGCCAACTGCAGCACACCGATCAACTCAAACAGCTGCGGGAATTCTTTCAGCCGCTGATGAAAAATCTCGATCACAGCGCGCACCTGGTGATCCTTGGCCGTGCCCCGGAAAGCCTCGGCGACCCGTTTGCCGCCAGTGCCCAACGGGCCCTTGAAGGCTTCAGCCGGTCGCTGGCCAAAGAGCTGCGCAGCGGCGGCGTACTGCAATTGCTGTACGTGGGCGACGGGGCCGAGGATCAATTGGAGGGTGCGTTGCGGTTCTTCCTCTCGCCGAAAAGTGCCTATATCTCCGGACAGGTCATTCGCCTGAACCCTTGCGCGACCCAGGTCGCGGACTGGACGCGCCCACTCGCCGGGCACAAGGCCCTGGTGACCGGCGCCGCCCGCGGCATCGGTGCCTCGATCGCCGAAACCCTGGCCCGCGACGGTGCCGAGGTGATCCTGCTGGACGTGCCACAAGCCAAGGCCGACCTCGATGCCCTGGCCGCGCGCCTGGGCGCCCGCAGCATCGCCCTGGATATCTGCGCCGAAGACGCCGCCACCCAACTGATCGAACACCTGCCGGACGGCATCGACATCGTGGTGCACAACGCCGGCATCACCCGCGATAAAACCCTGGCCAACATGACGCCGGAATATTGGGACGCAGTCTTGGCGGTCAATCTCAACGCGCCGCAAGTGCTGACCAAGGCGCTGCTGGACAGCGGCACCCTGCACGACAACGGTCGCGTGGTGCTGCTGGCATCCATCAGCGGCATCGCCGGCAACCGCGGGCAAACCAACTACGCCGCGAGCAAGGCCGGGCTGATTGGCCTGGCCCAGGCCTGGGCGCCGTTGCTCGGTGAGCGCGGGATCAGCATCAATGCCGTGGCCCCAGGCTTTATCGAAACCCAGATGACCGCACACATTCCCTTCGCCCTGCGTGAGGCCGGGCGCCGTATGAGCTCCCTGGGCCAGGGCGGCTTGCCCCAGGACGTCGCCGAAGCGGTAGCCTGGCTCGGTCAACCGGGCTCGGGCGCGGTCAGCGGGCAGGCACTTCGGGTATGCGGGCAAAGTCTATTGGGAGCGTAAGCATGGAGTGGCACACATTAGGCAGCACCCCGTTCCTGCCGCCGCTGTATTGGCGCGCGGCACTCAAGCGCAAGATCACCGGCACCACGCTGCCCGAGCAAGGGTTGCGCTGCCGGGTCAGTGTGAACCCCAGGGAAGTCGCGGCCTATCGCAAGGTCTGCGGGTTTGCCGACAGCCCGGTCTTGCCGGCCACCTATCCGCATATCCTGGCATTCGGCCTGCAGATGCAATTGCTCACTGACAAGGCGTTTCCTTTCCCGCTGCTGGGATTGATCCACCTGAGCAACCGGATCCGCATCCTGCGCCCGTTGGGCGGTGTGAGTGACTTGACGGTCGGCGTTTACGCGCAGAATTTGCAGCCCCATGCCAAGGGCGCGACATTCGATATTGTGACCACGGTCGAAGATTCACTGGGGCTACTGTGGGAAGCGCAAAGCCGGATGCTCTGTCGCGGTGTGAAACTCGATGGCGCAGCAACGGACAACCCGCTGCAACCCCCTGCCGCTGTCGCCGAACTGACCCGCTGGAAAGCCCCCGCCGATGTTGGCCGCCGCTACGCCCGGGTGTCCGGCGACTACAACCCGATTCACTTGAGCGCCCTCACTGCCAGGTTATTCGGCTTTCCCCAGGCCATCGCCCATGGGCTGTGGAACAAGGCCCGCACACTGGCGGCACTGAGTGAGCATTTGCCAGCCGCCAATCTCGAGATAGATGTCGAGTTTAAAAAGCCGGTGCGCTTGCCCAGTGAGGTAACGTTGTTCACGAGCGCCCCCGGCTCCAGCGGTGAGCTGCAACTTAAAGGCGCCGGGGACATTGAACACATGGTCGGCCGCTGGCGGCCCATCGCCTGATAAATTGTATATATACATCCTAAGTTATAGCGAGCTATCGATAGCTCGCTACTCTTATCAACTCATTGATTTTAATAAACTTACAACTTAAACACCGCTGCCTTCTACACCCTTGGTATTAGTCGTTAAGCAAACTAACTCTTCGTGTATATAAATCGTTAATACCAAGTTGAGCGTTGCGAGAGCGCGCACCTGGGACTGTTATAGCCATAACGGACGAATGTATCGCTGTCCCTAGAAACAGCGAACTTCGAAAACAACAAAGGCTGTACCAGGTGCAAGGAACTCAATCATGAAAACTCAAGTCGTGTTGTGGAAAGCAAGTACCGCGCTGGCCCTGATTCTGGCAGTAAGCCTCGGAGGCTGCAGCAGCGGTGGTGGTGGTCATCACAGTAGCGTCGCAGCCTCCTCTCCGGATGCTGGCGGCGGTACTGGCGGTGGAACAGGTGGAGGCACCGGCGGCGGTACCGGTGGTGGCACTGGCGGCGGCACTGATGGAGGTACCGGTGGTGGCACCGGCGGCGGCACTGGTGGAGGTACCGGCGGTGGTACCGGTGGCGGCACTGGCGGTGGTACTGGCGGCGGCACCGGTGGTGGCACCGGTGGTGGCACCGGCGGCGGTACTGGTGGAGGTACCGGTGGTGGCACCGGCGGCGGCACTGGTGGAGGCACCGGTGGAGGCACTGGCGGCGGCACTGGCTCGACCACTCCCCTGGTCACCGGCCAGGTAGTAGGCGCTGTGGGCGGTGTCGTCGGTAATGTCGGCACCACGGTAGGTAACCTGGGCACAACCCTGACCACGGTTCCCATTGTCGGCACCACTGCCGGCGGGCTGGTCACCGCGACAGGCACCGCCGTCAACAGTATCGGCGGCGGCTTGAGCAACGGCCTGGGCACGCTGGGTACCAATAGCAACTCCGTGGGCACAACCGTTGCCGGTGTGGCCGATGGCGTTGCCGACCTGGGCACCGGCGTTTCCAACACCGGCAAATCCCTGGGCACCACCCTCGGCGGCATTCCCGTCGTCGGCGGCTTGACCGGTGGCGTGGGCGGTGCGGCAGGTGGCGTGGTTGATCAGGTCGGCCAGGCCGTCACCATGCTCGGCGATACCTTGAGCACTGCCAGCACCACCGGGCCATTGGGCAGCGTGACCAATACGGTGGGTAAAAGCGTATTGGTACCGGTGGTCTCCCTGGTGGAAAACACCACCGGCAACCTGGGCAATAAAACAGGCCTGGGCAACCCGGTCGGCGGCGTACTGGATAAAGTCGGCTCCACTGTCACCGGCCTTGGCGGCCAGGTGGCCAGCGCCGGCGGCGCAGGCAACCCTGTCGGGACGCTCGTCGGTGGCGTGTTGACTGGTGTTGGCACCACCCTTGATAAGTCGAGCGGTTACGTCAACCCGGCCACCACGACCCCTCAATCGGGCCTGCCTGAACTCGTCGGCGGTCTTGTCGCCAACGTCGGCAACGGCCTGAATGCCGGCAACACCAACGGCACTGTCAGTGCAGCCGGTGTGACCGGCGGCCAAGTGGGTAACACCGTCGCGTCGCTCGGCACCCTGATCGGTGGCAATGGCGTGGCCAACACTGCAGCCACGGCTCCCGTTGCAGGCCTGGCGACCAATGTTGGCACCGCACTCAACCCAGTGACCTCGGGTGTTGCCAATCTGACGCAAAACATCGGCACCAGCACCGGTATCGGCGCACCGGTGAATGGTCTGGTTACCCAGGTCGGCGGCGCAGTCAGCAGCCTGGGCACCAACCTGACGGCGGCGAATGCCAATCCGGTGACTAACGCTGTGGGCGGTACCCTGAATGCCGTCGGCAATACCGTCGGCTCGGTGGGTGGCCTGGTAACCGGCGGCACCAGCAGTAACGGTGGCGGTCTGCTCGGTGGCTTGAACGTGGGTGCCGGTGCCTCCGCTACGGGCACTGCCAATGCAAATGCAAACACAGGCGGCGGCCTGGGAGGTCTGCTCGGTGGGCTGACCGGCAAAAAATAGAATTGCACCTGGCCATTAGACGGCCTCCCCTACAGCGCCTACGCTTGGTTGAGACGAGAGATTCCAACGAGTCTCTCGTCTTTTTTATTGGCCAATGAATGGCTTTGCGAACCGTGTCCCAGAACCCGGCGGGCCTAGCGAAAACGCTGCAGCAGTTTTGACCATGGAGTGTCCTATGCGCGCCTTGACGCCTTTGTTTCTGCTCACCCTCATTGCTGCCAGCGTCCATGCCGAGACCCTGCCCAGCTACCTCAACAGCAACGACACCATTCGCAACCTGCCGGTGCCCAACCTCCCCGCCGATGCCTATCGCCCGGTCACCCCACAGACCCAACTGCCCGAGCCGGCGGCAACCCAGGGCCAGCCATTGTTGATGGACACCAAAGTGACCATCCGCAAGCTGCAAATCGACGGTGGGACGATCTACCCGCTCCAGGATGTGGCCAAGGTTTTCGAACCGCTGATTGGCCATGAAACCAACCTGGCACAACTGATCGAAGCCACCCGCGGCATCACCCGCCGCTACCAGCAGGACGGCTATCTGTTGTCCTACGCGTACCTGCCCGACCAGCGCTTCGAAAACGGCCTGGTGCGCGTGGTGCTGGTGGAGGGCTACATCAAGGATTACAACGTGCAGGGCGACATTGGCTCGGTCTCGGCCTACGTCGACAAACTGGCGGCCAAGCTGCTGGCCGAGCGCCCGCTGACCCGCAAGACCTTCGAACGCTACACCACCTTGATGGGCCGCATTCCAGGTGTAACGCTGCAGGCGCAAGTACCGCCGCCGGGCACCACCGATGGCGGCACGCGCATGCAGATCCAGGCCTCGCGCAAACCCTTCACCAGCAGCATGAGCATGACGGACGACAGCCGTGGCGGCCTGCAAGCCCTGATCACCGGCACCAGCAATTCCCAGACATCCATGGGCGAACAACTGAGCGTCAGCGGCCTGTTCCCGCCCGGCGAGGACAAGGAGCACTACTACCGCCTGGGCTACAGCCAGTTCGTGAATGCCGAGGGCACTCAACTGGTGGTCAACGCCGAGCGCTACCGCGCCGATCCGCGCAGCAACGTGCAGCTGGACGGCGGTTTTGAACTCAAGCCACACCAGGAGGTTGACCGCTACTCCGTCGGCCTCAGCCATCCGCTGATTGCCTCCCCTACCGAGTCATTGACCCTGGGCACTCGACTCTATGCCGTGGACCAGACCACCCGTTATCAACTGGTGGGTTTCCCGCAACGTTTCGACCTGGAAACCAACCTGCGCGCCCTGGCGTTCGAAGGTGACTGGCGCAAATCCGACACGCGCCAACTGCGCATTCTCAGCGCCGGCCTGTACCAGGGCATCGACGGCCTGGGCGCCAGCACCCGGAGTGACTTCGAGGGTATAAAACCCGACATCGACTTCTTCCGCCTGCGCGTCTCGGGCGTACAGAGCGACAAGTTCTTCGACAACTGGCAAGGCGTGGCATCGGGTGCCTTCTACTGGAGCAACGACACCCTGCCCGACAGCGAACGCGCGACGTTCGGCGGGCAGAATTTCGGGCGTGGCTACCCGGATGACCAGGGCTCGGGCGACAAGGGCTGGGGCGTGGCGTATGAGGTCAACTACAGCTTCAACCGCAGCGGTGAGTGGGTAAAAATCCTGCAGCCGTACGTGGTGCTCGACAAGGCCAAGACCTGGTTCAACGAACTGCCGGCCAAGGGCAACAACATGTCATCGGCAGCGGTGGGCCTGCGCTTCGGGGATAACAAGTACTACAACATCGCGCTGGAAGCGGCCAAGCCAATGTCGGATATCGCCCTGGACAGCTTCAATCGGCGGCCGCGGTATACCCTGAGTTTCAGCTACCAACTCTGAACCCTGTGGGAGCGAGCTTGCTCGCGAAGAACGTCCAGCCAACGCGGGGAACCAGACTGCCCGCGTTATCGTTGACGTTTTTCGCGAGCAAGCCCGCTCCCACACAAGCTCACTCCTACATCAATCTGATCTTGGGGATGGGGAAGAGGTTGTTGAGGGTATCGATCAAGCGCACCAGGTAGATCGGCTTGCGGAACAGGTCCAGCACCTGCAGACGCAGCATGTCACTGACATCATCCATCTCGGCGTGGCCGGACATGACGATCACCGGCAAGTGCTGGCGAGCGGTGTGTTCGCGCAGACGCTTGATCAAGGAAATACCACTTTCCTCGGGCATGCGCAGGTCGGTAATCACCAGTGCGATATCGGGGTGCAGGGTCAGCTCCTGCAAGGCAAAGGTGACCGAGGTCGCGGTAAAACAGACAAAGCCTTCATTCTCCAGCGACTCGGCCAGTTCAATAAGGGCGTCCTCTTCGTCATCCACCAAAAGGATTTGTTGCCGGGGAGCCGAAGAGGAGTTCATGTGGAAATGCCTGATACGCAATAGATCATTCAGCGGAACCTGCACGTTTAGGCGAGTACCGGAGTCAGGTATGAATGCCGGCCTGTATCGTGTTGAAGACGCCGGTTATGGCGGTCCGGATAGGTGTAATAAAAGCAGCCAGCGCCACAGCGACCATCGCCGCAACCAGTGCGTATTCGATACCCGATGCGCCCTCTTTGGAATAGAAAAAAATCTGGACTTTGATGAAACCCATGCGAATAAGATCAAGGAACATAATGACTTCTCCTTTGCGCCCACGGCGCTGGTATCGCGGCATCACAAAAATGATTTCGGTGTGCCACTAGAGCATTGTCAACAAACCCCAGACCAACAACTGTAAGAACTGATTAATCACAAAGTATTAGTCGGCCGGCTGACGCCAAAAATCCCACTTTCGCAGAGGTTTCTGGAGATATTTTTCGCCCGGTAATGGCGTTTTGTCTTAGCTGAACTACCTTCAAATAGCGAAATAGTTAGAAGCTTGAAGCGATCCGGATACGCAAGCATTAGTGGAAACAGCAGTGGATGCAGCAGGAAAGGGAGAGCCTTCATGAACAGTCGGATTAGCTTGATCCTCGCCGGGCTGCTGTTGGTAGGTGCACTGATTGCAGGCTACTGGGGCCTGGTACTCAGCCGCCCTGCCCCTGTCGCACCGCCCGTGCCCCAAACACCTGAAGTCGTGCAACCCGTAGCCGAAGACCAGACACGCCAACCCGTGGTGGTGCTGGCCCATGACGTCGCACCTTTTGTTGCGCTCACCGCCGCCGACCTGACCCTGGAAAAACTGCGCACGGTTCCCGCCGGCAGCCTCACCAGCCTCGACCAGGCCGTGGGCAAGATCCCGTGGCGGCCGCTGTCGGCCGGGACCTGGCTGACCGAGGAGAGCTTCAACTCCGGCGGCACCGTGGCGCGAATGATCCGCCCTAACGAACGCGCGCTTGCCGTCGCCGTGGATGAAGTGATCGGCGCCAGCGGGCAACTCTCCCCGGGGGACTATGTGGACGTCCTGCTCTTCCTGCGCCAGGAAGCCAGCAACCCGCAGCAGTCCGCACAAATCGTGGTGCCCGCCTTGCGCCTGCTGGGCGTCGGCGACCAACTGGGGCTGACCAACGACGGCACGCCCGGCTCCGTGCCACCGACCACCCCCGACGAAAAACTCAAGGCGCAGCAGAGTCGCGCCAGCGCGCGCACGGTACTCCTCGCCGTACCGGAGGAGCTCCTGAGCCGGCTGATGCTCGCAGCCCAGTCCGGCGTACTGCGCCTGGCTGTACGCAGTGCAGACGAACAACTGCTGAGCCAATACTGGGCCGGTGAAACGGAGTCCGCGACCCACCTGGAAAACACCCGGCGCGAGCTCTACCAGTTCAACCAGCTGGCCTTCAGCACAGCGCCCGTCAACGGCCTGAGTCCCGCCGGCAATGGTGCGCCAAGGCGTTCAGGCGTCGAAGTAATACGTGGCAATCAGGTTACCCAACAAACGCCCTGAAAGAGCTAAGGATGCCTTGAATGAGCAGTCGTTTCGTGTGGTCTTTTTCGCGAATTTTCTGGGCACTTCTCACCCTGAGCCTGCCTGTCGGCGTTGCACTGGCAGCACCCGGCAACTGCACGGGCCTGGGCCAGCTGCCGGCAGTGCTGGAGGTGGGTGAAGGCGCTCAACAGGCTATCCAGTCGCCGGTGCCGATTACGCGGCTGGCCATTGGCGATCCGAAAGTGGCCGATGTGCAGGTCAACGGCAACCAGGCGTTCCTGCTCACCGGCATCGCCTCGGGCACCACCAGCCTGATGGTCTGGACGGCCTGCTCCAGCAGCCCGCGCCAAAGCATGGTGTTCGTCAAGGGCAAGGCCACGTCGGCCCTGACCAGCCTGGCCCTGTCGCCGTCCGATGACCCGACCCTGCCCAGCCAGGTGCAAACCGACATCCGCTTTGTGGAAGTGAGCCGCACCAAACTCAAGGAGGCCAGTACCTCGATCTTTGGCCGGGGCGGCAACTTTCTGTTCGGCGCCCCGAACAATGTTGCCAACGCGGCGGCCACAGGATTCCGTGGGCTCCCGGTGAACAACGACACCTTCAACATCGGCTTTGGCGGCGGCCGTGTCTCGGCCATGATCAACGCCCTGGAAAGCAGCGGCTTTGCCTACACCCTGGCCCGGCCGAGCCTGGTGGCGCTCAGTGGCCAAAGTGCGACCTTCCTCGCCGGTGGTGAAGTACCGATCCCGGTGCCCAGCAGCGGCAGCAACACCATCTCCATCGAATACAAAGAGTTCGGTATTCGCCTGACCCTGACCCCGACCGTCATCGACCATGGGCGGATTTCCCTGAAGGTCGCGCCAGAGGTCAGTGAGCTGGACTACACCAACGCGGTCAACATCCAGGGTATCTCCGTGCCGGCGCTGACCATCCGGCGCACCGACACCAGCATCTCCCTGGCCGACGGCGAAAGCTTCGTGATCAGCGGCCTGATCAGCACCAACAACACCTCCAGCGTCAGCAAATTCCCGGGCCTGGGTGACATCCCGATCCTCGGTGCATTCTTTCGCGACTCCAGCATCAATCGCCAGGAAAAAGAGCTGCTGATGATCGTCACCCCGCACCTCGTGCAGCCCTTGGCGGCCAACGCCCAACTGCCTTCTTTGCCAGGGGAAAAGCTGCGCAATTACGACCCTAACTGGTACCGCCTGTATTTCCTCGAAAACGGCAATTTCGACCGCCGCAGTGGACTGTCCGAATGAGTGAGAGCCTGAGCCAGACCTTTTTGGCAATTACCCGCAACACCACGGATCTGGAATGGCTTCAGGGCGCACTCGCGCCCCTGGGGCAAGTGGTCAGCGCCGGTGCCGGCAGCCTCGACGAACTGTTGGCACTGGTAGACGTGACGTTCGCCAACCTGGTGTTCATCGGCCTGGACCGGGAACACGTCACCACCCAGTGCGCCCTGATCGAAGGTGCCCTGGAAGCCAAGCCGATGCTTGCCATCGTGGCCTTGGGCGATGGCATGGACAACCAGCTTGTACTGAACGCGATGCGCGCCGGCGCACGGGATTTCGTGGCCTACGGCTCGCGCTCCAGTGAGGTTGCCGGCCTGGTTCGGCGCCTGAGCAAACGCTTGCCGGCGGTCACCCCGAATACCCATTTGGGCGGACTGACCGTGCTCTACGGCACCCAAGGCAATGCCGACGGCGCGCTGATCGCCAGCCACCTGGCGCTGGTGGTGCAAAAAAGCGGGCAGCAAACGCTGTTGCTCGACCTGGGCCTGCCACTCGCTGACAGCCTCGCACTGCTGGGGCTGGAGAGTTCTTTTCATTTCGGCGACGCCCTGCGTCACTTGCGGCGCCTGGACTCAACCCTGATCAACAGCGCCTTCACCACCGCCGAAGCCGGTCTGCGCATCCTCGCCTACCACAACAACGACGAGCCCCTGGAGCGTACCAGCGCGGCCGAGTTGTACATGTTGCTCAGCGCCCTGCGCCAGCACTTCCAGCACATCGTGGTGAACCTGACCGGCCAACCCGACAGCGAAGCCTTGCGCACCTTTGTCAGCCATTGCGACAAACTGCTGTGGTGCACCGACCAAAGCGTGCCGGACTGCCGCCGCAACCTGGCCGTACTCAACCTGTGGCGGGAAAAAGGCATGAAACTCGACCATGCCCGCCTGCTGGTAGACCGCTACCTAAAGGGGGCCGCCCCGGACTCGGAGGCACTGGGCAATAGCTTCGGGCTGGAGGTAATCGCCGTCCTGCCCTGGAGCCCGGAAGTGCGCCTGAGTGCCAAGAACCAGGCCCAGACCCTGTTCTCCCTGGCCCCACGGGAAGCCCTGACACAGACGTTGCGCGGCTTGGGTGAGCGCCTGGCAAAACGCTCCGAGGGCCTGGAAAAACCCTCCACCAATTGGCTCAACCGCCTTCTGAGGACCAAATGAACGGCGAGAAGCTGTTTGGCGTCGCCCCGCGCGGCAACGTCGGCAACACTGATCACGACGGCCTGAAGCTGGTGCTGCATCGCTACATCATCGATGCCATCGAGGATTCGGGAAAAAATCTGCTGGAAGGCACACGCCAGTCCCTGGCGCAGTTTGTGATCGACAAGGTGGCCGAATACATCACACGTATGCACCTGGCGATTTCCCGCTATGAGATGGAGCGCCTGGCTGAAGAGATCGTCGATGAGCTGACCGGTTTCGGCCCGCTGGAAGTGCTGCTGCGCGACCCGACCGTCACCGAGATCCTGGTCAACGGCCCGCACCGGGTATTCGTCGAACGCGATGGCCTGCTGCAACAAAGTGACTTGCGCTTCATTGACGACCACCATGTCGAGCGGGTCATGCAGCGCATCCTCGCCCCCCTGGGACGCCGGCTGGATGAGTCGTCGCCGATGGTCGATGCGCGCCTGCCCGATGGCAGCCGGGTCAATGCGATCATTCCGCCAATTGCCCTGGACGGGCCGTGCCTGTCGATTCGAAAGTTTCGCAAGGACATGCTTAAAAGCAGCGACCTGGTGGCCATGCAAACCATCGACCAGGCCATTTTCGATTTTTTCAAGGAAGCCGTCGGCAAGCGCTGCAACATCCTGATCAGCGGCGGTACCGGCACCGGTAAAACCACACTGTTGAACATTCTCAGCCAGTTGATCAACCCCCGCGAGCGCCTGGTCACCATCGAAGACGTGGCCGAGTTGCAACTGGGCCATCCCCACGTTGTGCGCCTGGAAACCCGCCCGCCCAATGCCGAGGGGCATGGGGAAGTGAAGGCCAGTGACTTGATCCGCAACGCCCTGCGGATGCGCCCCGACCGGATCATCCTCGGCGAGATCCGGGGCGTGGAGGTCATCGATGTGTTGACCGCCATGAACACCGGCCACGACGGCTCGATGAGTACCGTGCACGCCAATAACGCCCAGGACGCCTTGCTGCGCCTGGAAACCCTGGTGGGCCTGACCGGCCGGGTCGTCGCGGAAAAAACCCTGCGGCAAATGATCTGCGCGGCGCTGGATGTGGTGATCCAGCTGACGCGCCTGCCCGATGGCCGCCGCTGTGTCAGCGAAGTGGTGGAAGTGGTGGGCATCCGCGAAGACGTGTACGTCACCAACACCCTGTTTCGCCACGACAAGCGCACCGGCTTTGGCTTCCTGCGCGAAGCGGTCAACCCGGCCGGTGACAAGTTGCGTCACGAAGGTCACCTGCCGGTGTAGGAGGCAACCCGATGATCGGTCCGATTCTGCTCGCCCTGCTCGCCGTGGCCCTTCTGGTGCTGGGGATAGGCCTGATGCGCAACGGTTTGCGCAAGGCCCAGACCGACCGGGTATTGGAACGCCTGGCCGAAGGGCAACCCCAGGCCATGAAAGACAACGCGGTGACCACCAGCCTGGAACGCACGTTTATCCGTGCAGGCCTCGGCCGGCCAACCGAGCGCCTCGGCCTGTGGCTGACCCTGTGGGCCTTTGGCGCCCTGCTGGGGGGGCTCGTGGGCCAGTGGATAGGCTTGTTTGTGATGGTGGCGGCACCGCCCTTGGCACTGCGCCTGTACATCGCCGTACGCTACCAGCGGCGGCTGCGCCGGATGATCGAACAACTCCCGCAATTGCTCGATCACGCCGTACGCAGCCTGAAATCCGGACGCACCCTGGCGGACGCCATCCTGAGCGGAATCGATGCCAGTGACGACCCGTTGAAAAAGTCCATGGGCCGTATCAAGCGCAATGTGCAATTGGGTGTCAGCCTGCCGGAGGCCGCTCATGACTATGCCGAGTTTTATGAACAGGATGAATTGCGCCTGTTTGCCCTGGGCCTCAAGGTCAACCACCGCTACGGCGGCAACGCCAGTGAGCTGCTGGAAAACCTGATCAAGATGATCCGCGAGCGCGACCAGGGCGCACGGCAATTACGCGCCATGACCGGTGAAACCCGGGTGACCGCGCTGGTGCTGGCGGTGCTCCCGGTGAGTGTCGCGGGCTACTTCCTGCTCGTTAATCCGACGTACCTGATGGCCATGTGGGATGACCACAGCGGCCAACGCCTGATGCTCGGTGCGTTCGCCTTGCAAGTCATCGGATGCGTGGCGCTGTGGCGCATGTTGCGGAGTATCTGAGATGGCGATACTGATCAGTGCCGTATTGTTTCTTGCCGCGTTATCACTGCTGCTGGCGAATATCCTGAGCAGTCGTCGTCAACAACGCGTGGTCGCCCAGCGGCTGCAGGGCGAGCCAAGCCGCAATGACAAAATGAGTGAGTGGTTGCACCAGTTGGGCAGCACCCGGATCGGCCAGCGCACCATCAGCCTCGATAACGAAACCCAAATCCTGCTCAACCGCATGGGCTGGAGAAAAACCAGCCAACGCTCGATGTTCGCCGCTTGCCAGATCGGTTCACCGATAGTTTTGCTGGGGCTGACCGCGATGACACTGGAGCTGTTCTTTCCCGGCACCGAGCATGAGTTTGTGATCTCCCTGCTGGGCCTGATCATCGGCTACCTGCTGCCCAAGCGAATACTGGTGGCACTCGCCAAAAGGCGCCAGGGGAAAATCTCCCGGGAAGTAGCGACCTTCATCCCCCTGGTGCGCATTCTGTTTGAGTCAGGCATGGCCGTGGAGCAGGCGCTGCGGGTCATGGCCTACGACGCGCAAAAGTTGCTGCCGGTACTGACCGCCGAACTGCGCCTGGTGCTGGCACGCGTCGATTCCGGGCTGGAGTTGGGGGAGGAATTGAACAAGGCCAGCCAGATGCTGGACGTCGATGAACTCAGCGACACGTGCCTGATCCTCCAGCAGCTTCTGCATCAGGGCGGCGGGGCGATGAAGTCGCTGCAATCGCTCAAGCAGTTGCTGGATGACCGGCGCCTGACCCGCCTGCAGGAATACATTTCCAAGATGTCCGCCAAAATGTCCGTGGTGATGATGCTGTTCCTGTTTCCCGCATTACTGATCGTATTGGCCGGCCCTGGCTTTATCGCCATCGCCAAAGCCTTCGTGCCTTGAGAGGACATGCAATGAAGACATTGATGGTCGCCTGCAGCCTGTTGTTGTTAAGTGGTTGCGCCAGTAACGGGCAACTGCCGTGGGCGGGTTTCAGCGCGCAGGGCAGTTGTGCCAAGCCCAACTCCAATCAGGAGTTATCGCTGAACCTGGCCGACGACATGGCCAACGAGGGCAAGCTGCACGCCAGCCTGGCCAACCTGCAAAACCTGCCGGACAACCTGCCCCAGGTGCGCCAGCGCCAGGCCAAGGTGTACCGCCTGCTGGGCCGCAGCGAAGCCGAACCGTTGTACCGCAGCCTGCTCGGCACCTGCATGGCTGCCGAAGGCGAGCACGGGCTCGGCCAGCTGGCAGCGGCCAGGGGAGACAACGGCCAGGCCATGGCGCACTTGCAACGCGCGGCCAGGATGTCGCCCACCGACGAGAAAATCCGCAACGACCTGGGCGTGGTGTACCTCAATCAACGGCGCGTGGAAGATGCACGCTTCGAATTCCTGACGGCCATGGAGCTCAAGCAGAGCGATCAACTGGCGGCGATCAATCTGGTGACGCTGATGATCTACCAGGACAACTGGGAACAAGCCGCACAAGTGGCCAGCCGCATGGGCCTGAGCCCGGAACAAGTGACGCAAGCCCAGGCCCGGGCGCAGCAACTCAAGGCGCCCGTCTCACCGACGACAGCGCCAAAAGATCAGGTCGCAACCGTAGGCGACGTGCTGCAAGCGCCGGTCAAATAGGTCTCTAAAGGGAGTACACACGATGAAATTCACACTGCTCGCCACGCTGCTGTTCGCCAGCCTGCCGCTGACGGTGCTGGCTATTGAGCCGGGGCCTTCTTCGCCACAGCAAAAACAGACCGAAGGCTGGCTGCAACTGCAGGTCAGTGGCGAACGCGCATCTCCCATCCGGCAGAAGGCCACGCCCGCTGAACGCGACCAGGCCATGCAACGCCTGCTGGACAGTTACAAATACCCTATTCCTGAGTACTACGACCAGAAACTGGGCGGCAACACCCCAGGCAGCAACAACTAATGCGCAGTGACGCGCTGGCGCGCCGCAGAATTGTTCGGCGATAACGCCAGCGCCAACTGGGTTCGGTTGTGCATATGGGTCAGGCGCAGCACTTGGGACACGTAGAGTTTCACGGTGTTTTCAGTGATGCCCAGCTCACAGGCAATCTGGTAGTTGGTCTGGCCCTTGCCTACCAGCCTTGCGACATCCAGTTGGCGGGGCGACAACTGATTGAAGATCGCCGGTATTTCAACCCGGTCAGTGTCGCTGACTTCACCCTCGGCTTCAGTCGACAGGCCGGATTGCGGACTGCTGCGCACCTTGTCGAGGTCATGATAAAGGTCATCGATGGACGCCGAGAGAAACTGCAGCTTCTGGTTCAGGTGCCCCAGGTCGAGATCTTTCTGCCGGTCCTGCAGCGCGACCACCTGGCGTTGCAACCCTTCGAGCAGCTCGCCCAAATTGATCGGCTTCTGGTAGTAATCGGCAATCCCGGCGCGCAAGGCCTTGATCACGTCCTGCTTGTCTGCACGCCCGGTCAGCATGATGGCCTCAAAGACCCGTTGCTTGCCGGCCAGGTGTTGCAGGGCCTGGACCAGTTCGATGCCATCCATCTCGGGCATATGCAGATCGCACAGCACCAGGCCGATCTCGGCATCGTCGCGAAAACGCTCGATGGCTTCCTGGCTGGATGCGCAAGGGACGCAACGGTAACCGTTGCTTTCAAGAAATTCGCAAAGCTCTTCCACGATCAAAGGCTGATCGTCCACCACGAGCACTTTCACTTGAGAGGTAAGCTTGTTCACGCGCTACTCCATGCCTGGCAAGCAAAAGGACCGATGTATCCATTCCGACCATTTTTCCCATACAACTTACCCATAAACGTAGACGTACTTTCCTACTATGTACATAGCGTTACCCTACGTGGCGACTAATGGGATCCAAAACCAGGACATGCAAAAACCAATCAGTAAAAAAGGCACGAACGGCTGCCTGGCCGAATGTGCCGGATCAAGGTACTGCAAGGTATTCCTAAGCCCTTGATTCATCAGCGGCCACACCCTGGGCGCCAGCAACAGCCAGGCTGCGCTCGCGAGGCCGGCGCCGATAAAAGTGCCCAGTACGTAGAGGTAGTCGGTTGCCAGCCCCAATGCCGCGATCAGCTTCACGTCACCGGCGCCCAGGCGGCCCAGCGCGTACCCCGGCAGGGTGAACAACAACGCCAGGACAAAGGCCACGCCGCCCTCGACAGCCGGTGCACCGAGCCAGGTCGTACCGCTCCAGAACAGGTAACCCAACGCCAGCAAGGCTGCGCCGAGGGTCAAACGGTTGGAGACCTGACGTAGACGGATATCTTGCACAGCGCACAGCGCGAGCCAAACGACCAGGACGAGGCTTTGAATCACGTAAAAAAAATCCCTTTTTGCTGAATGATTCTATGCTGATATCAGGTAGTAGTAGTCAGGGTAGACGAGTCATGAAAAAAGGCCTCGCTAAAAAGCAAAAAGGTGCCGCCGCGCTGGAGTTCGCGATGGTCTTCATGATTTTTTTTGCCATTTTTTATGGCCTGGTCAGCTACAGCTTGCCGTTATTGCTGATGCAGTCCTTTACCCAGGCCGCCGCCGAAGGCGTAAGACGTAGCGTCGCGCTGGACCCCGCCACGCCTGGCTACGTCACGGCACTGCCGCTGCAGGCCGTCAGTGCGGCGCAGGCACAACTGGCGTGGATCCCCTCCCAGTTCAAATTCCTTCCCGGGTACGTGACGGCCGTCTACAACTCGTCAGGCGTGTTGACGGTGTACATCAACTACCCGACGTCCAGCCTCCAAAGTGTGCTGCCGTTCCTGGTACTGCCAGGCATCGGTACCGTCCCCGCCCTGCCTCCCATGCTGTCCGCCCAGTCGAGCATGCAGTTTTGACCTCAGGCGATAAACTCTTCGGCCGCCTGCTCGGACGCGGCAACCAGCTGCCTGCTGACGCACCGGCAGCGATCCCGGCAACCGCCGCGTTGTTGTTCTACCTGGACGCCCAGGGCCGCGTAATGGATGTCCATGGCCCGCTTCGCCATCGACTCGAACACCCCGCTGCGCAACAGCAACAGGCACCCTCGCTGCTCGACTACCTCACTGCGGCGAGCCGCCTGGTGATCGAGGGCACGCCCAGCGACTGGCAGGGGCAAAGCCTGGACCTGGAGCTCAAGGGGCTCGCCGGGCAAACCCTGCATACCCGTGGCTGGGTTCAACCCGATGGCAAGGGCTGGCTCCTGCAATTGCTGGACATCGGCGACCTGATTGCCCATCGCCAACTCACCCAGGTGCGCGAACACAATCAACGGGTGAGCGACCAGATCAGCGAGCAACTGCGGGTCTGCAGCCTGGTGCGCCTGCCCGAAGTACTGCAAGACACTCTGCAGGCTATTTCCCAGCACTGGCACATCCCCTGCGTCGCCATCGCCTTGCTGGATGAGCAGGGCCAGGCGTGGTGCATCGAGGGCTGTTACACCGCCCACGATGCGCCGGTACTCTGGAGCAACGGCCAAGCCCTGGGCTCCAGCCTCGACAGCCTGGGCGGCACGGCGCCAGTGAGCCTGGAGGTAAACCGTGGCCACAGCGAACACCCACGCCTGCAAGGCCTGTTTGGCAATACCGATGGCTTTCTGGTGCCCTACCGCGACGGACTGGGCGTGGGCGCATGGCTGCTGTGCGGGGTGTATCACCGTCAGGAACACACCAGCGACCGTGACTGGTTGCAACTGACCGCCGCCCTCGCGGCACCGCTGCTCGGCCGCCTGCGCGAACTGCGCCATCAACAGCAGCTGGAACGCCTCGACGCGCTGCAAGGATTGCTCGGCACCGGCTGGTGGGAGCTGTCCCCACACACTGAAGACCTCGAACTCGCCCCACCGCTGCTGCACACCCTGAGCCAAGGCGAGGCCATCACACAGCTGTCGCTACCCATGTGGCTCAAGCTGATTCACCCTGCCGACCGGGAAGAACTCGCCAGCCGCCTGCAAGACCTGAAGACCCTGGGCAAACCGCTGTCCACCAGCGTGCGCCTGCAACGTGCCGACGCGGCGCTTAACCCCATCTGGTATCGCGTGCAGGGGCAAGCGTTGGGCTCGGGTGAGCATCGCCGCCTGGTGGGCTTCATGCTCGACATCAGCGACATAAAAAACCAGGAGCAACAGGCCGCCGCCGCCCACGCACGCCTGGATAACCTGATCGCCAGTTCCCCGGCTGTGATCTATGTGCAGCGCTACGTCGAGGGCACGCTGCAACCGGTGTTCTTCAGCGACAGCTTGCTGCCGCTGCTTGGCCGCACCCTGGCCGACTTCACCCCGGCGACGCTGAACCAGTGGATCCACCCCGAAGACCGCGACCTCTACTTCGACCGTACCCGCCAACTGCTGCGCGAAGGCAGCGTGCGCAGTCGCTACCGGGTGCTCGACACACAGGGCAATTACCACTGGCTGCTGGATGAAGCCCGGCTGCTGCGCGACGACCTCGGGTTGCCCGTGGAAGCCGTGGGCCTGTGGCTGGATGTGACCGAGACGACCCTGGCGGCGCAACGGGTCAAGGAAAGCGAGGAGCGCTATCGAATCCTCGTGGAAGACTCCCCGGCCATGATCTGCCGCTACCTTCCGGACCTGACCCTGACCTTCGGCAACACGCCCCTGGCCAACTATATGGAATGCCTGCCTGGACAGCTGCCGGGCATGAACCTCAGCCAATGGTTGTCGGACGAACAACACGAGGCGTTTGTACTGCGCATCCGCCAGCTCACCCCGGAATTCCCGGTGAGCACCGCCGAAATCAGCCTGCAACTGCCGGGGCGCACACATGCCTGGTGGGTGTGGTCGGACCGGGGCGTGTTCGACGAACAGGGCCAATTGCAGGAAGTGCAGGCCGTGGGCCGCGACAACACCGAAGTGCGCCGCTCCCAGCAGCAACTGACCCAAAGCGCCAAAATGGCCACCCTCGGCGAAATGGCCACCGGCCTGGCCCATGAGATCAACCAGCCGTTGAATGTGATGCGCATGGCCATCGTCAACGTGCTCAAGCGCTTGAGCAACGGCGATGCACAGATCGACTACCTGACGGAAAAACTCCAGCGTATCGACTCCCAGGTCCAGCGCGCAGCCCGCGTGGTAGACCACATGCGGGTGTTCGGCCGCCGTTCGGAAGTCGAACAGCAGCCCTTCAACCCGGCGCAGGCGGTGGAAGGCACCCTGTCGCTGCTCAGTGAAGGCATGCGCGGCAAAGGCGTGGACCTGCGCGTGGCACAGCTAGACGTGACGGTGCAGGTCAAAGGCTATGTCGACCAGCTGGAGCAGGTGCTGATCAACCTGATGGTCAACGCCCGCGATGCCCTGCTGAGCAAACGCGAACACGACCGCGACCTGCAACCGTGGATCTCGGTGCAGATCGAGCAGGACAGCCGCCACGTACGCATCTGGGTCGAGGACAACGGCGGCGGGATTGACCCACGGCTGCTGGAGCGGATTTTCGAACCGTTCTTCACCACCAAGCCGATTGGCGTGGGCACCGGCCTCGGGTTGTCAGTGAGCTACGGCATTGTCGAGAACATGGGCGGCCGGTTGAGCGTCGCCAACAGTGAACATGGGGCGAAGTTTTGTGTGGAGTTGCCGGTGGTTGAAGCCTAATTCACCAGGGCCGCTTGCCCATGCGGCCGGCAACTGAGGTTGGCGCCCACTTCCACCGCGTTCAGGTTAACCCCAAGGTTCGACAACAGGCTGTTCACCACCGGGTCCAGAATAGGGCTGAGCACTCCGCCAATCACGGTGCCCAAGGTGCTGTTGAGCCCGTTTAGCACTGTGCCCGCCGTCGTCAATAACCCTCCCAGCAGATTGAACCCCGTTGGCTTGTAGACCTGGAACTGGATACCGCTCAACGCGTTACTGATCGCGCTGAGAAGGCTGGCTGTCGATGAGGCGTAGTACTGCGGCGGCAGGTTGATTTCCGGCGGTTGGAGGTACGTATGGGGGGGCAAGGCACTTGTCGCAGCGCCCACCGGACTGTTGACGCTCAAGCCCAGGCCACCCCCGTAAAACGGTTTGCGGGTGGACGGATCACAAGTGGTAGGCCCCAGGCCCAGCAAGGGTTTGAAACAGGTAATGGATCCGATATCCACCACCGGCACTGGAGGAATCGGATTAAGGGTGGTGTTGCTGTTAAACGCGTTGATCAGTTGCGGGCTCTGGCCAATTTGCACGGTAACGATCGAGGCATTGGTCTGGGTGGTCAGGGTCTTGGTAGCGTCGCTGACGCAGGTAAACCCGGTGACATAGCTTTCAGCCGTGCCCAGTTGAAGGACCACATCTATCCTGGCGGCCGGCGGGTTTGAGGATGACGACAGCACCTGCAAATTCGTCATCTGGCAATAACCACCCAGTACACACAGCACCGAACTGATGGTGCCTCCCAGGTTCAAGCTCAACAAGTTGTTCAAAACGTCCGAAAGCGGCCCGACCAAGCCGTTCAGGGCGGCCTGCACCGCGGGAGAATCCAGCGGTGGCAACCCTAACGTCAGGCCGACGCTGATCTGAGCCGTTTTTACGTAAATGCGGGTTGCTGAAGTTTTATCCACGGCAAACCGCGGATCGCCAATAGCGGACAACTGCGGTGGCTGAATCACCTTGACCTGAACACCTGCATTCACCAGGCCCGGAATATTCACCGGGATGGTCGCCACCACCCCGTTCTTGGTATTGGCCAATTGCACAAAGGCTTCGGCCAGCTGGAACACATTCAGGCTGGTGTTCAGCCCCGCCGACACCGCCCCCGTTTGCAGCTGAAGCAGGCTGCCCAGGGTGACATCAAGGTTGCCGATTATCGCGTTGATACTGGTAAGACCGCTGACCGCCACGCTGGCCGTATTGCCTCCGGCACTGAGCACCGTAATGGCTGCGTCGACCAGTTGACTGATCTTGACCGTCTTGGTCAGCAGTTGATCGTAGGCTCCGGCCGTGACGCCCACGTTCAACGCCAACTGATTGAGGTAGCTGAGCAAGTTGATGTTGGTGTCTACCAGGCCCTGCCAGCCTGCCACGCTCAGGTTTAGTGAGCCGCCCAAGAGTTGGCCGAACAACAGGTTCAGTGCTGCTGATTTGCTCGAGTCCACAGTGACCAGGGTCGATTTGATCGTCAATTGCGCCTGAGGCGGCAGGATCTTCGGCGCCGCCACCGCGACGGCAGACAACTGGGTGTTGAAGTTGTAGCCGCTACCACTGAACAACGCCCAGACCCCCCCGGCAACGCTGGTCATGATCGGGCGCGAGGCAGTCACCTGGATGGCATCGGTCTTGGTCGCGTCTGCGGAGAACACCCGCTGGTTGGTGGCGCCGGTGGTCAGCACGCCGCATTTCACTATCAGGGCGTTTGCTGGCGGGATGACATAACCGTTGCGCACTGCGCTGGCACCGGCATAGGTGGGCGCGGTATTGGTGGCGGGCAGGCAATCCCCCTTACGCTGCACTGCCTCCAGTGCCGCCATATCGGCAATCCCCTGCAACTGGCGTTTTTCCAGGTACAAACGGCTGCTATCAACCACCAGCAACATGAATACCAGCACCATGCCCAGGGTCAAGACCGCCACCAAGCCAACCGCACCGCGCTGCCTTGCAGGCCCGGCGTGGTGACCGGAACGAAGTCGAAGAGACATCGAGCACTCCTTTGCCGGCACACTGCCGAGCGCTTACTCTCCTGTGTTGCTTGGGAGTGTAGTCAAGAGCGGCGGGGGCTGCAGGCCAGTCGCCATAGATCGACGACTGGCGGAGGGCTGATCAGGCGATCAATGCGGCGGGTAGTTGGAAAGCACCTTGGTCACCGTGGCACGAATAGCGGCACTGCGGTCTTGGGGTTCAGGCGAGCTGGCGAGGATCTGCTCATCGCTGCCACGCCACACCAGCTTGCCGTCCTTGCCGTCGAGCAAGTCAATCTGGATGGTCGCGACCTTGTAGGTGATGTTGCGGGTTTCGTTATACATCGGCGCGCCCCAGTAACCATTCCACGGGCCGCCCCAGGCGCCGCCGTAATTGGTGGTGACTTGTTGCTGGCGGTCTTCGACGATCAGGTAGGTCTGTACATTCAGGTCAGCCTTGGTGCCCGGCGCCGCAGGACGCAGGCCACGCTGGTCGAGCTGCTCGCCCACGGCCTGGCGGATGCGCTGTTCGGTGAGGTCACTCTTGATCCGCGGGTCATCCGGGCGGTATTGCAGCGCGGGTTCTTTCCAGCTCCAGCTGCGGTAGGCGCCAAAGTCCCGGCTGGCGTCGAAATCATGGTTGACCTGGCTGGTCTGGCAACCGCCCAGCAACACAACAACAGCAAGTGCAGCAATACGACGAAGCATGGTTTTTCTCCAAAAGACAATCCGGGCCTGAGATGAGAATAGCTGCTAACTGGGTGGGTAGGCAGTCATTGCCTTTTGCATCGCCTCACGCAGCGAATCGGCGCGCTCGCTGAGGCTGCCCTGGCTCGTGGTTTCGGCGCTGGTGCTCCATACCGGCTGGCGGGTGCGCGCGTCGAACAGGCTGATGCGCGCCACGGCCACCGTCACTTCATAAGTGCGTACCACCGGCACACTGTTGTACATGCCGTAGCCGTTGCCGTAGCGGTTATAACCGCCGTAACCGTAGCCATAGTCGTCCTGGACCTGGCGCAGGCGTTTTTCCAGGCGCACGTCGGCGCTTACCAGCAGGTCGGGGGCGCGGTTGTCATGCAAGGGGCGCAGGCCGCGCTGGTCGAGGGCGCCGCTGACCGCCTCGGCAATCTGCGCCGAATCCGCCCAGGCCGAGCCCGCCGGCAGCTGGTTGTTGAGCCAGGCCCAACTGCGGTAGGCGCCGTAGTCGCGCACCGGCGCCGGGTAGGCGCTGGCATCAAAGGTGTTGGCCGCCTGGGCAGGCGCCGGCGGCATCGGGGCAGACGCCGCCACATACGGGTTGGGGCTTTGGCAACCCGCCAGGCCCAGGCCCAGCAGGATCAGTCCAAGACAGCGCTTCATTTCGACCTCCGCAGACTGGGCCGCTTAAACCGGACGGCAGATCCAGTGCAAATAACGCCCAAGTCCGGCAAAGCTTGGGTGACGACGGTGTGCGAGCTCCATCTCCAACAAATCCAGCAACTCGGCGCGGGCCTGGAACTCCACCGGCATATAGTCGTGGAACACCCGCACGCCACTTTGGGTTTCGACCTGCCACAGGCCCTCTAGTTGCGTCGCCAACTCCCGTGGGTCCAGGGGTTGTTGCGGCGTGAGGCTCTGCTTTTCACCGGCCATGTCGTTCTTGCGCATTTTGCGGAAGTGGCCTTTGAGCAGGTTGCGGTAAATCAAGGCGTCGCGGTTATAGAAAGCCAACGACAGCCAGCCACCGGGCGCGGTCAACTGGTGCAGCACCGGCAGGATCGCATGGGGTTCAGCCAGCCATTCCAGCACGGCGTGGCACAGCACCAGGTCATAGGGTTCGGTGAGCTGGCCCAGCAGGTCCTGCCAGGGTGCCTGAATGAAGGTGGCGGTCTGCCCGGCTTCGGCGAAACGCTGGCGCGCGCCTTCGAGCATCGGCTCGGCGGGTTCGGCCAGGGTTACATCGTGGCCGCGCTCGGCCAGCCACAGCGACATATGGCCCAGCCCCGCGCCGATATCCAGTACCCGCAGCGGGCGGTCCGGCAGCGCTTCAATCAGGTCGGCCTGCAGCACCGCCAGGCGAATCGCGCCCTTGGCACCGCCATAGATCTTCTCGGCAAAGCGGGTGGCCAACTGGTCGAAATGACGGTCGCTCATTTGGCAAACCGCCGTTCGCTGTCGGCCAGCTTGGCCTTTACCACCTGATCCATGTCCAACCCCAATTCACTGCACAACAGCAGCAGGTACAGCACGATGTCACCGACTTCCTGGCCGGCATGGGCGAGTTTGTCGGCGGGTAACTCGCGCGACTGGTCTTCGCTCAACCATTGGAAAATTTCCACCAGCTCTGCCATTTCGACGCTGGCGGCCATGGCCAGGTTCTTGGGGCTGTGGAACTGCTTCCAGTCGTTGGTATCGCGGATGCGGTGCAGGCGTTCGGTGAGGTGATCGAGGTTCATGGGGGGCTCCTGAAGGTGTATAGCTTCGGGCGCAAGCCGCGCGAAGGCAAGTGAATCCCTGCGGCCCGTAAACCTCTATGCTAGAAGGGAACTAGCTTGGGCCAATAACGAACAAAGGCTCAGGTTCGGCAGCTACGCCCACCGTCTTATCAGGACACACACATGCAAACAGACTTTTTCGGATGGCTGGGTCTCAAGATCGGCCAGATCATCCACTTTATCGTCGAGTTGTTCAGCGGGCTGTTCAATACCCTGTCCCACGCGGGCGGCGACTTTGTCGACGGGCTGTCCAGATCCTTGGGGATGGACACCTCGATCATCAGCATCCTCATGCTGATTATCGGCTTGATGCTGTTGTACTCGGCGGTGCGCGCGTTTATGCGGGCTTCGATCATCATGGGGATTATCTGGTTGATGCTCGGGCTGTGGGTGCTCAGTTGGGTGGTGCATTAATAAAGGGCCAGCAGGGTAAATCCCTTTAATTTGAGGGACGTTTCCGAGACAATCTTTCGGCCTTGTGCCTGTTGGGATGGGTGGCTAGTCTTCGGCCCTTCACTGCATATCAGTGATCGGGTTTAGTCGCCCGGAATTAGTGAGCGCAAGTTGTCGCCATGCTTCATGGCGGCTGTGCGCAGGGCACCTTCGGGTGCGCCGGGTTCCACTAGCCGGTCGACTAACCTGCGTACAGCCGCCACCCTCGTTTAGTCGCGCGGGTGTCAGCTCCTTACCTTCTAGTGGAGTTACACCATGCATAAGCTCGTCCCCGATCCACCCAGCGACCTCCTCAACGACCGCGCCGCCTTCAATCGCGCCCTCGAACATTACCTGCCATCCCAAGGCTTCCACACCATCAACGAAGACCTGAGCTTCGAAGATTCCCTGCTCTACACCGCCAGCCTGCTCAGCAGTGCCTCGGCGACTGCGCTTGATTGCGGCGAACTGCTGGAAAGCCCGCAGCGCGCGAAGATCCTGGCGGTTTGGCACTTGCTGGAAATTGCCAAGACCACCGTCGACCGCTCCATCGAATGCCTGCACCCGCGCAAAACCTGACACTACGCGGTCAAAAATGTGGGAGCGGGCTTGCTCGCGAAAGCGGTGGATCAGCCAATACATCCGGCGACTGACACACCGCTTTCGCGAGCAAGCCCGCTCCCACATTGGCCCTGCGGCGCAGCTAATGGACAGTTACACTACCGCTCCCCAAAGGAGCCCGCATGACTTCCCTGCTAACCGACTGGCGCGACCGCCCTACCCACCGCCGCGTGTGGGCCCTCGCCGCGCCGATGATCCTGTCGAACATCTCCGTACCACTGGTGGCGCTGGTGGACAGCATGGTCATCGGCCACCTGCCCCACGCCCACCAACTCGGCGCCGTGGCCGTTGGCGCCAGCCTGTACACCTTCCTCGCCTGGGCCATGGGTTTCCTGCGCATGGGCTCCACCGGGTTTGCCGCCCAGGCCGCCGGGCGTGGTGATGGCGCGGCGCTGCGGCAGATTCTGTTGCAAGGACTGCTGCTGGCGCTGGGCCTGGCGATGTTGCTGGGCAGCATCGGCATTCCGTTAAGCGGCCTGGTGCTGGACTGGATGCAGCCCTCGCCCGAACTTAACCAACTGACCCGCGAATTCTTCCACACCCGGCTCTTCGGCCTGCCCGCAGCGCTGGCCAGCTATGCGCTGGTGGGCTGGTTCCTTGGCACCCAGAACGCCCGCGCGCCGCTGGCGATTCTGCTGACCACCAACCTCGTGAACATCGCGCTCAACCTGTGGTTCGTGCTGGGTCTGGATTGGGGTGTGGTCGGCTCGGCCCGCGCCTCGGTGATCGCCGAATGGACCGGCGCCCTGCTCGGCCTGGCCCTCACCCAAAAAGCCCTGCGCGCCTACCCCGGCCATATCGCCTGGGCCGCGCTCAAGCTGTGGCAAAGCTGGCGCCCGCTGCTGGCGGTGAACCGCGATATCTTCATCCGCAGCCTGGCCCTGCAATCGGTGTTTTTCATGATCACCGTACAGGGCGCTCGCTTGGGGGATGCCACGGTGGCGGCGAACGCGCTGCTGCTCAATGGTCTGTTGCTGACGGCCCACGCCCTGGACGGACTGGCCCACGCTGTGGAAGCCTTGTGCGGCCACGCCATCGGCGCCCACGACCGCCAGGCCTTGCGCCGCTCGCTGGTGGTGGCCTGTGGTTGGTCGTTGCTGGCGAGTATCGGCTTCGCGATCCTGTTCGCCGTGTTCGGCCACCTGTTTATCGCCATGCAAACCGATATCCCGAGCGTGCGCGAAACCGCCGACATCTACCTGCCCTACCTCGCCGTACTGCCGTTGATCGCCGTGTGGAGCTACCTGCTGGACGGCCTGTTCATCGGCGCCACCCGCGCCCGGGAAATGCGCAACGGCATGCTGCTGACGGTGGTGATTGTGCTGCCCTTCGCCTGGGCCTTGCAGGGCCTTGGCAACCACGGGTTGTGGATAACCTTCCTGCTGTTCATGGCCCTGCGCAGCCTGACGCTGTGGGCAATTGCCTGGCGCCTGAACAAGCAGGACCGCTGGCTTACTGGCCCGGCGTGAACGTGATAAACGCCGTGACCCGGTCCAACACGGGCGCCAGCCAGCGCAGCGGCCGGGACATCGACGCCACCAATGTGGCGTGGCTGGTCTTGGTGAAGTAGAACTCCTCCACCGGCACACCCGCCGCTCGCAGCTTTTTCGCCAACCCGCCGGTGTTGCGCTTGGGGTTGACCAGATTGTCGTCCACCGAAGCAATCAACAGGCTGGGGGGTGCGCTTTGGCTCACGTGGTTGATGGGTTGGGAATCGGGCGGCGAGTCCGGGTAGAAGAACACCGGGCGCACATCACGGTTTTCAATCGGCAGGAAATCATACGGCCCGGCGAGGCCGATCCATCCCTTGAAGACTGACGGCGACAGGCCAACCCCGGCCAGCCACTGCGGGTCCAGTGCCAGCATTGCCGCGTTATAGGCACCGGAACTGTGGCCCATCACATACAGCTTGCGGGGATCGCCGCCGTATTCGGCACTGTGCTGATACGCCCACGCGACTGCTTGGGCGCCGTCCTGCAAAAACAGTGGGTAGCGCACTTGCGGGTAAAGCCGGTAGTCGGCGATCACCACCACGATGCCGCGCGAAGCCAGGGCTTCGCCGACGAAACCGTAGTCATCCCTTGAGCCGCTGTTCCAGCTGCCGCCATAGAAAAACACCACGACGGGCGCGTCGGGCAAGGCGGTGACGGGGCGGTAGATATCGAGTTTCTGGCGGGGGTCATCGCCGTAGGCGATGGCGGATGTTTTGGTGAAGGTGCTGGTGGGGGTGAGTGCGTTGAGCACTTTGATCGGGGAGCAGGCTGCGAGCAGCGTCGCGATGGCCAGGGTGAACACTTGCAGGAGCTTTTTCGACATTATTCAGGCCCTATAAAAACTGCAGGACTTGCGGCGATCCAAATGTGGGAGCGGGCTTGCTCGCGAAGGCGGTGTATCAGTCTGCACATGTATCGACTGACACACCGCCTTCGCGAGCAAGCCCGCTCCCACACTGGATCTCTGTCACATTGAGATCTTTGGCAGCCTGGGAGCGGTGTCCTTACGAGGACAGGTACGACGAACGCGTCAAACCAAGACGCAACGCATCCAGGAACTGAGTCCGCTCCGCCGCCGTGATCTTCGCGCTGGCGCACTTGTCACGGTAGTGAGTCATCAACTCCTCCGGCGACAAGTGCACGTAGCGCAGCATGTCTTCGATGGTGTCGTGGGTCTCGATCCCGGCGCTGTACACCGAACCGTCGTCACGCTGGTAGATGTTCACCGAGTCGGTGTCACCGAACAGGTTGTGCATGTCGCCAAGAATTTCCTGGTAGGCACCCACCAGGAAGATCCCCAGCAGGTAGTCCTCGCCTTCTTTCACAGCGTGCACCGGCAGGCTGGTCTCGATGCTCTGCTCGTCGACGTATTGCTTGATCTTGCCGTCGGAGTCGCAGGTCAAATCCTGCAGCACCGCACGGCGCAACGGCTCTTCGTCGAGGCGATGCAGCGGCAATATCGGCAGCACCTGGCCGATGGCCCAGGTGTCCGGCAGGCTCTGGAAGACCGAGAAGTTGCAGATGTACTTGTCGGCCAGCTTGTCGTTGAGCTCGTCCAGCACCTGACGGTGGGAACGCTGGCGGGCTTTCAGCGAGTCGTGCAGGCGGCGGCAGACGGCGAAGTAGCATTGTTCAGCCAAGGCCTTCTCGGCCAGGGTGATCTTGCCGTCGGCGTACTGGGTTGCCACGTCGCTCATGTAGTGAGTGGCGCGCCAGTAGGTTTCGGTGACCATTTCAATGTCGGTCGGGCCCAGCAGGTCCACCAGCCATTGCACGGTTTCCGGCAGGCTTTCCTTGTTCTCGATCAGCGGCACGTCGTCGTTGTGCTTCTCGACGTCGGTAACTTGCACCACCAGCATGGCGTGGTGGGCGGTCAGGGAACGGCCGCTCTCGGAGAAGATGTTCGGGTGCGGCAGGCTCTGCGCATCGCAGAATTCCTTGAGCATGCCCACGACCACGCCGGCGTAGTCGTCCATGTCGTAGTTGATCGAGCTGGCGTTACGCGAGTGGGTACCGTCGTAGTCCACGCCCAGGCCGCCGCCCACGTCGATGTGGTCCACCGGCAGGCCGAGGTTGCGCAGTTCGCCGTAGTAACGAATGGCTTCCTTGAACCCGTGCTGGTAGTCGGCCAGGTTGGCGATCTGCGAACCCATGTGGAAGTGCAGCAGGCGGATGCCCTGGTCCAGGCCCGCCGCGCGGAAGCGCTCGACCACCGACAACAATTGCGCCGCCGACAGACCGAATTTGGATTTCTCGCCGCCGGTGTCCGCCCACTTGCTCGACGCCAGGGACGACAGGCGCACCCGCAGGCCCACCTGCGGCTTGACCTTGAGGTTGGCGGCTTCTTCGATCACCAGGCCGACTTCGGATTCTTTCTCGATCACGATGAACACGTTGTGGCCCAGCTTCTGGCCCATCAGCGCGAGGCGGATGAACTCACGGTCCTTGTAACCGTTGCAGACGATGGTGCCGCCTTTCGGCGCCAGGGCCAGCACGGCCAGCAGCTCGGGCTTGGAGCCGGCTTCCAGGCCAATGGACACGTCCTGGGTGGCGATGATGTTCTCGATCACCGCTTCCTGCTGGTTCACCTTGATCGGGTACAGCGCGGTGTATTTGCTCTGGTATTCCAGGCGCTCGATATTGGAGTCGAACGCGCCGGTCAGCTGGCGCACGCGGTCTTGCAGGATGTCGGGGAAGCGCACCAGCAACGGCAGGGACAGGCCGCTTTTGCGCAGCTCGTCGACTTGCTCGTACAGGTCCACAGGCGTGCTGTTCGGGCCGTTCGGACGGACTTCAACGCGACCGGCATCATTGATCGCGAAATACCCGGCCCCCCAATGGCGAATCCCGTAAACACTGCGGCTGTCCGCAACTGTCCATTGGCTGCCATCGTCTTTGCGTGTGCGTCGTACGGACATCGAAGTCCCCTATAAATGAAGTCGAAGTGCACCGGCCTGATCAGAGGCTGGCGCAGTCTAAAGAATGAAAATGACGATTTGCCTGTGAGAGGGGTAGACCCCACTTGCAGGACAGAGTTTAGACACCGGTCAGGAACAGGCTCTGTGAAAACCATGGAGACGACAGTTCGCGTTCAGCCAGCGGGCTATCGGGGTGGTTTTCACAGAGGCTGCTAGCCGCCGGATTTCTTCGCCTTGTAACCCAGCTTGATCAGCTCGGCCAACAGCAACTCGACGTGGTCGCCCTGGATCTCGATCACGCCGTCTTTCAGGGCGCCACCGGTGCCACAGCGCTTTTTCAGCGTGGTGGCCAGTTCCTTCAAGGCTTCTTCGGCCAGGGGCACGCCAGTGATGGTGGTCACTGTCTTGCCGCCACGGCCCTTGCTCTCGCGACGAACGCGGGCAATACCATCGCCTTCGGGAATCAGGGTTGTTTTGCAGGTACAAGCGTCCACGGGCTGGCGACAGTCCGGGCAGTGTCGACCTGCGTCGGTGGAAAATACCAGGCCACCAAGGGCGGCGAAGGATGCGGCTTTTTTGGCCACCGGCAATCCTCTTGGGAGGACAAAGACTGATCGATGGGATCATCGACCGCGAAGCCCCACTCAGGCAGGGGCAGCGCTACTGAGCCGCCGATGTTCAAACCACTGTAGGAGCGAGCTTGCTCGCGAAGGTCGTCAACGATAACGCGGGCCTTCAGACAGCACGCGTCGTGCTTACGTTTTTCGCGAGCAAGCTCGCTCCTACAGGGTGGAACAACAGCGGTTCAGCCTGAAAAGTCGCGCAGTGTAACGGCAAAAACGCCCCTTGCTAAGAGCCAAATCGCGCCAATTTATGCAACTTTAGCGACGCAGGGCCAAATAACGACGCAACCCTTCCTGGGCATCCGGGCAATAGGGCTTTTGCTCGGCCTCCTGAAGCACCGTCGCCAGGGGCAGAAAGCGCGCCTCCATGACTTCTTCCGGCTGGATTCGCAGCGGCCCGTCCCACACGGCCGAGAACGAGGTGCACCAGAGCCGGCTGTCGCCGTCTTCGAAGTAGAAGTGATCGTGGGCGGTCAGTTCGACGCCGCTGACGCCCAACTCTTCTTCCAGCTCACGGGCCGCCGATTCGGCATAGGACTCGTGGGCCGCCACCATTCCGCCCGCCGCCGTGTCCCAGAAACCCGGGTACATGGCTTTGCTCAGGGTGCGCCGGTGCACACACAGCTCACCGGCCGAGTTGAACAGGAAGATAAAGGTGCAGCGCCCGATCAGCCCGCGCCGGCGCAGATCGGAACGTACGAGGCTGCCGAGCAGGTTGTCCTGCTCGTCGACCCAGGCAATCAGTTCGGCGTCGGAGGCGGCGCGGTGCGCTGCCTCCCTGGTGGAAGCGTCCATCATCAACCCTGGTTCAGGAGCTGACGCAGGTCGATCACTGCAGCGTTGGCCCGGGAAATATAGTTGGCCATGACCAGCGAATGGTTGGCCAGGATGCCAAAGCCACTGCCGTTGAGAATCATCGGGCTCCATACCGGCTCTTGCGAAGCTTCCAGCTCACGAATGATCTGGCGCACGCTGACGGTGGCGTTCTTCTTGGCCAGCACATCGGCGAAGTCGACTTCAATGGCGCGCAGCAGGTGCGACAGGGCCCAGGCCTGGCCGCGGGCTTCGTAGAACACGTTGTCGATCTGCATCCATGGGGTTTCCACCACTTCTTCGTCGACCTGCGGCACTTCACCCGGCGCCAGCGCTTCGGTTTTCAGCGCGGTGTTGAGCTTGACCCGGCCCACACTGGCCGACAGCCGTTGCGACAGCGAACCCAGGCGGGTCGCCACATCACCCAGCCAGTTGTTGAGGTTGTCGGCACGTGCATAGAACAGCGCGCCTTTTTGATTCGGGTCGGACAAGCGCGCTTCGTAGCGGCTCAGGGAATTGATGCCTTCCTGGTATTCCGACTCGCTGGACGGCAGCACCCAGCTCTTGTTGTCGAAGTTGAAGCGCGGTTCGGCCTTGGCCAGGTCTGCGTCTTCCGCCGACTGCGACTGGGAGCGGGCGAAGTCCTTGCGCAGGGCACGGGTCAGGTCACGCACCTGCACCAGTACGCCGTATTCCCAGCTCGGCATGTTGTCCATCCACAGGCCCGGCGGGAAACGGTCGTTGGAAATGTAGCCACCCGGCTTGTTCAGCAGGGTGCCCACCACCGTCTTGAGGGTTTCGACGGTGGTAAAGCCCACCACCATCTGCTTGCCATCCTTCTCGGCGGCAATTTGCGCATTCTGCTGGACCGGGAACAACGCAGGCTCTTCGCTCCAGTACCAACCCAGGGCACCGGTGACCAACAGGTACAACGCAACCAGCGAGAGCAACGCGCGGCTCATCAGCAGGTTACGGAAATAGCTGCGGGGGGCCGACTTGGTTTCAGGGGCCGGGCCCTTTGCACTGCCTGCGCGGTTTTTCCAGTCCAGCATGGCGATATCCTTTCAATCACTTGAGTTCAATAGCTACGACCACAACCCTGCCCCATCGTGCCGAGCAGTGCGGCGCTTTTAGCCAGGGTGGCGCGAGTACGCGGTTCGACTATAAAGGATGCACGCTGTTTACGCCCGCGCGACTGCATGGTCGATAAATGAATCTCTGCGACCTTGCAGTTAATTGACGTATGACACTCGTGCAACGGAAAAGAGGTGCTAGCATAGAGCCATCAGTTCGACCTCAGCATGCAGCCTAACTAGTAGTCAGGATATGACCGAGCCAGAAGACCCCAGCCGTGAGCGTCTCAAGCACCATTTTGCCCAGCGGGTAATTCATCAGGCACGTCAAATTCTTGAGATCTGGCAGCGCCTGCAACGCAGCGAATGGTCGACCACTGACCTGTCAGAGCTCAGTGAGGCCAACCTGCGCCTGCTGCGTTTTGCCGAACGCTTTGAGCAGCCGGAACACGGCCAGTTGGCGCACCAGATCGGCGCTTCACTCAAGGCGGTGGATGACAACCGCGGCCGTCTGAGCAGCCACCTGATCACCGAACTCAACCGTTTGATGCAGCGCCTGTCGCGCACCGGGCTGCGCCAGGGCGACCAGCTGGAACAAACCCTGCTGCCGCCGATGCGCAAGCCGATCTACGTGATGCTGGCCGATCACGACCGCGCCGACCGCCTGGCCAAGCAGCTGGAATTTTTCGGCTTGAGCGCCCAGTCCCTCGACAGCGTGGCGGCGTTTCGCTCATCCATGGCCGAGCGCTTGCCGGCGGCCATTGTGATGGATGTGGATTTCTGCGGCGCCGGCCTCGGCCTGAAGCTCGCCGCCGAAGCCCAGGAAGGCCTGGAGCAAAAGCTGCCGCTGCTGTTTTTCAGCCTGCACGAAACCGACACCCCCACCCGCCTGGCCGCCGTGCGCGCCGGCGGCCAGGAGTTCCTCACCGGCACCCTGGAGGCGTCGAGCCTGCTGGAAAAAATCGAAGTGCTGACCTGCGTCGCCCAGTACGAACCTTATAAAGTGCTGATCATCGACGACTCGCGGGCCCAGGCGATGCACACCGAGCGCCTGCTCAACAGCGCCGGCATCGTCACCCGCACCCTGATCGAACCGATCCAGGCCATGGCCGAGCTGGCGGACTTCCAGCCCGACCTGATCATCCTCGACATGTATATGCCGGCCTGCACCGGTACCGAGCTGGCCAAGGTGATCCGTCACAATGACCGCTACGTCAGCGTGCCGATCATCTACCTCTCGGCCGAAGACGACCTGGACAAGCAACTGGACGCCATGAGCGAAGGCGGCGACGACTTCCTCACCAAACCGATCAAGCCCCGGCACCTGATCACCACCGTACGCAACCGCGCCGCGCGGGCACGCAACCTCAAGGCGCGGATGGTGCGCGACAGCCTCACCGGGCTGTACAACCACACCCACATCCTGCAACTGCTCGAAGACTGCAGCTTCCGCGCGCGCCGCGAGAGCAAGCCGCTGAGTTTTGCGATGCTCGACATCGACCACTTCAAGCGGGTCAACGACAGCCACGGCCACCCCATGGGCGACCGGGTGATCAAGAGCCTCGCGCTGTTTCTCAAGCAGCGCCTGCGCAAGACCGACTATATAGGCCGTTACGGCGGCGAAGAATTTGCCATCGTGATGCCCGACACCGACCTCGACAGGGCTTGCCAAGTACTTGACGAGATTCGCGGGCGCTTTGCCGAGATTCACTATCCCGCCCAGCCCCAGGATTTGTGGTGCACGTTCAGTGCCGGCGTGGTGGAGCTCTGCGACGGCTCCGACAGCCTGATGATGGCGGCCCAGGCCGACGAGGCCCTGTACCGCGCCAAGGATGCCGGGCGTAACCGGGTGATGTCGGCGCGCGCATCAAAGCAAAGTGCCACCTTTTCACCGGAATCCACCGAATCCGTCATAACTCTGTAATGGAAACGCAATAACTTCAGGCACTTACTTCTGCTGTCGGTTGAAACCACGCATGCGCCTGAAGCTGCTGACGAATCTGAACACCCTCCTTCTGGTCGCCGTTTGCCTGGCCCTGGGCGCTACGCTCTGGTGGTCGCAACGTGCCCTGGAACGGCCTTACCTGCTGATGGAGCGCTACCTTGGCCTGTCGCAGACGTTCCAGAACCAGGCCGCGCGCAATATCGACGATTACCTCGCCAGCGGCGACGCCCTGCGCCTGAGCAGCGCCAGCCAGAGTCTGGAAAACCTGTTGCAGCAGCTGGATGAGTTACCCGCAGAGCTGGCGCAAAACCTGCGCCCCAGCCTTGCCGACCTGGACACCTTCGGCAAGACCGACCTGCTGGCCGCCGGTAAGCTGGCCGGCGACCCGCAAGCCCTGTTGCTGCAAGCCGAACGCGAACTCGGTGCCAACCTGGAGCAACTGAACCAGTACGCCAGCGGCGTCAGTACGCCCGAGGCGGCGCGCTATCTGCCGCCGTTGCTCGCTGCGTCCCAGCACCTGGCGAAACTCTCCCTGGCCCGGGACAAGCTGGTGAGCAGCGGGCGCAGCGAACTGGCTGACGATGTGGAGCGCGAAGTCAGTAATATCCGCAGCCAGGCTGACGTGCTGGGGCAGCTGCCATTACTGGGGGTGACCGCCAGCAGCGAGTCCAGTACCGACGATTTCTCGGCCATGATGGGCCTGGAAAACACTGAAAAAACCGTGGCCCAGGACACCGGCGTCGACCTCAAGCGCGAACTCAACAGCCTGCTGACCCGCTACCCCGCCGAGCTGAAACGCACCCGCGAACAAATCCAGCAACGCACCGAACTGGCCACCGCCACCCACCTGAAAATCAACGCCGTGCAGCAAGCCATCGCCGGGCTGGAGCCTGTGGTGCGCGCCCAGCACGCGCAGATCCAGGGCGAAGTGCGGCTGATGCAAGGCGTGATGATCGGCCTGATTCTGCTGATCGCCCTCTTGATCGACACCTTGCAGCGGCGCCTGGCGCGGGTGCTGACCAACCTGGCGCCGGCCTTGTCCACCTGGGCCGAAGGTGACTTCAGCCAACACATTGCCCTGGGCAAGACCAACCGCGAACTGCACGATATCGAGGAGTCCCTGAATCGCCTGCGTGCTTATCTGGTGGACCTGGTGGGCACCATCCGCGGCAACGCCGAGCAAGTGGCCGGCAGCAGCAGCGCCCTGGCGGAATTGAGCAGCGGCATGCACGACGGTGCCGAGCGCCAGGCCGGTGACACCGCGCAGATTCGCGATTCCCTGGGCGAACTGGAAGCCACGATCCAGCAGGTTGCCGGCGACGCCAGCCAGGCCGCCCAGGCCAGCCGCAGTGCAGGCCAAGCCGTGGAACAGGGCCAACGGGTGATCGGCCTGAGCCTGACCGGGTTGCACGCATTGGTCGGCGAAGTGCAGATAAATGCGCAGATGATCGAGAAACTCGCCGAAGAGTCCGCGACCATCGGCGGCGTTCTCACGGTGATTCGCTCGATTGCCGACCAGACCAACCTGCTGGCGCTGAACGCCGCCATCGAAGCCGCCCGGGCCGGTGAAGCCGGGCGCGGGTTCGCCGTGGTGGCCGATGAGGTGCGCACCCTGGCCCAGCGCACCGCTGGCGCCACCGCCGAAATCCAGCACCTGATCGCCGGCCTGCAAACCGCCGCCCGGCAATCGGTGGAAGGCATGCGTGCCCAGGTCGAACACGCCGAGGCCACTGCCGAACAAGCCCAGGCGGCTGACGGCGCGCTGGATGAAATCGTCGGGGCGATCCAGACCATTTCCGACACCGCCGTGCGGATCGCCGATGTGACGGCCCAGCAAAGTGGCGCCGTGAGTGAAATCCGCGATAACAGCGAGCGGATTCACCAGCTGGGCGAGGACAACTTGCTGCGAATTGGCCAGGGACGCCGCCAGGGCGAGCACTTATTGGTACTAGGCGGGCAACTCAACACCGCCGTGCAGGCATTCCGCGTCTGACCGGCTCTCCCGTCTTGTGAAGATCAAAATGTGGGAGCGGGCTTGCTCGCGAAGGCGGCGCACCCGTCAACGCATGTGGCGGCTGAACCACCGCCATCGCAGGCAAGCCAGCTCCCACACTGACCGGATTCAGCCTTGCGGTCACATATTTTGCGCAATCCTCGCTAATCGTGCTGCCTACTGCATAGAACTGGACAGTCACAAAGCCTTTGCGGCATAGTCGCCGGGTTCTACCGTGCCCACATCAATAACAAGGAACAGCCGATGGCGACCTTACTGGTTCTTCACGGACCCAACCTGAACCTGCTCGGCACCCGCGAACCGGGCGTCTACGGGGCAGTGACCCTCGAACAGATCAACCTCGATCTGGAACGACGGGCACGTGATGCCGGCCACCATTTGCTCTACCTGCAAAGCAATGCCGAGTACGAACTGATTGATCGCATCCATGCCGCGCGCAGCGAAGGCGTGGACTTTATCCTGATCAATCCCGCCGCTTTTACGCACACAAGCGTTGCATTACGTGACGCGCTGCTGGCGGTGAGCATCCCATTCATCGAAGTGCATTTATCGAACGTGCACAAACGCGAACCTTTCCGCCATCACTCTTACTTCTCCGACGTTGCGGTAGGAGTGATCTGCGGCCTTGGCGCCAGCGGTTACCGACTGGCCCTGGAGGCCGCCCTGGAACAGCTTGAAGACACGGCCAAGCGCCCCTGACCGACCCTTTGGGAGTTGATGATTCATGGATATCCGTAAAGTTAAGAAACTGATCGAACTGCTGGAAGAATCCGGTATCGACGAGCTGGAGATCAAGGAAGGCGAGGAGTCCGTACGGATCAGCCGTCACAGCAAGACCCCGGCCCAACAGTTCTACGCACCACAGATGCAAGCGCCGGCTCCGGCCGCTGCACCCGTGGCGGCTGCTCCGGTCGCGGCTGCTGCCGAAGCCCCTGCGGCTCCAAAACTGAACGGTTTCGTGGTCAAGTCGCCAATGGTCGGTACCTTCTACCGCACCCCGGCACCGACCTCGCCAGCCTTCGTTGAAGTCGGCGCAACCGTGAAAGTGGGCGACACCATCTGCATCGTTGAAGCGATGAAGATGATGAACCACATCACGGCGGAAAAAGCCGGCGTCATCGAATCCATCCTGGTAGAAAACGGTCAGCCGGTTGAGTACGACCAGCCGCTGTTCACCATCGTTTGAACCGCGGAGCGCCTTCGTTGTTGAAACCTGCGAAGAAACTGCAAAAAGTCCTGATGGCGAACCGGGGGGAGATGGCGCTGCGTATCATGGGC